>NZ_JBEZFH010000017.1:0-65808 GCF_040649355.1 Sphaerisporangium sp. NPDC049002
GTCATGGCCCTGGCCGCCAGAGTCTGGGCCCCCATCGGGCACAGCCTGCGCGGCAAGGAGTGGATCCAGTACGACAACCGCTTCGATCAAGCTCCGCGACGAGATCGTGGTCCGCATCGCCACCGCGCCGGACGCCCTCACGCGCCTGCCCGTCGTGCTGGCCGTGGCCCGGTGGCTCGCCGACCAGGGATTCCCGACGGTCCGCCCGGCCGACGAGCTGTGCGACCAGCCCTTGGTGTACGAGGGGCGCGTGGTGACCTTCTGGCACTACGTTCCCGCGAGCGGGAGGCCGACGACCACGCAGCTCGGCGACATCCTGCGCAGCCTCCACCGGCTGCCGGTGCCGCCGTTCCCGTTGAAGCGGCTCTCTGACCCGCTGGCGGAGGTGCGCGACTCGGTGGAGCACCGCAAGGAGGTGCTGACGCCGTGCCAGCGGGCCTGGCTGCGCGACCGCGTGGCCGAGCTGACCACCCGGTGGGCGGAGCTGGACACGGCCGAGCCTCCGGTGCTGCTGCACGGGGACGCGTGGATCGACAACCTGCTGCGCTGCCAGGACGGCCACGCCGTGCTCTGCGACTGGGACGGCGTCGCCGTGGGCCCCCGTGAGTGGGATCTCGTGCACACCTACCACGGGCAGCGGCGGTTCGGGCTGACGGCGGCGGACGTCGACGACTTCGCCGGGGCCTACGGTTCCGACCTGCGCGCGTGGCACGGCTACCCGACGCTCATGGAGATCAGGGACATGTACGCCGTCGGCATCCACATCCGCAACGCGACCCGGGATCCGTTCTCCCGCAAGGAGCTGCCGCGCCGGCTCGACTCGCTCACGCGCGGTGACGGACAGGCCCGCTGGTACCTCGCGGAACCCGCCTGATCGTAGCCAGGCAAAATAGGTGGTGTCGCCCGTCGACGCCGGTTCCGATCAGGCAGAGAAGGCCTGAGGCGTATCGCGCGAGCGTGTGAGCACGAGGAGTGATCGGTCGGTCGCGGACGAGGGGAGGCGGCGTGGAACTGCGCTACGAGGTGACCGGGCCCGACGACGGCCCGCTGCTGGTGCTCGGGCCTTCGCTCGGCACCACGAGGCACCTGTGGGAGGCCCAGGTGGCCGAGCTGAGCCGTTCGTGGCGGGTGCTCCGCTACGACCTGCCGGGACACGGCGCCTCTCCCGCCGCCAAGGGCGAGTTCTCCATCGAGGACCTGGCGAGGGACGTCCTCGCGCTCGCGGACACCGAGCGGTTCGCGGTGGGCGGGGTGTCCATCGGCGGGGCGGTCGCGATGACGGTCGCGGCGCTGGCCCCCGAGCGGATCTCCGACCTCGTGCTCTGCTGCACCTCGGCGCGGTTCGGGGACCCGGGGCCGTGGCACGAGCGGGCGGCACGCGTACGCGCCGAGGGCATGGCGTGGCTGGCGGGCCTGGTGACCGCCCGGTGGTTCACGCTCGGGGTCGACCCGGAGCTGGCCGAGCCGGTGCAGACGACGCTGCTCGGCGCCGACCCGGAGTCCTACGCGCTCGCCTGCGAGGCGATCGCCGCCTTCGACCTGCGCGACCGGCTGCCGCGGATCACGGCGCGGACCCTGGTGATCGCGGGCGACCAGGACCCGACGACCCCCGTGGAGCACGCCGAGATCCTGGTCGAGGGCATTCCCAGCGCGCGCCTGGTCGTGGTCGCCGAGGCGGCCCACCTGGCCAACCTGGAGCACGCGGACGTCGTGTCCGGGCTGATGTCGCGGTTCCTCGGCCACGGCAGGGGCATCAAGGTGCGGCGCGAGGTGCTCGGCGACGTCCACGTCGAGGGGACCCTGGCCGCCGCCACCGACTTCACGGCCGACTTCCAGGACTTCGTCACCCGGTACGCGTGGGGGGAGATCTGGACGCGGCCCGGCCTCGACCGCAGGACGCGGAGCTGCGTCACGCTCACGGCGCTGGTCGCCCACGGCCACCTGGACGAGCTGGCCATGCACGTGCGGGCGGCGCTGCGCAACGGGCTGACGCCAGACGAGATCAAGGAAGTGCTGCTCCAGACGGCCATCTACTGCGGGGTGCCCGCGGCGAACGCGGCCTTCGCCGTCGCCCAGCGGGTGCTCCGGGAGGACGCCTGAGCACGCCCGGACGCCTCGCGGTTCGATCCCCTCCACGTCACTCTATGTAGTGAAATATCGGTATTTTCTGTGGTCTCCCAGGTGCATATGTGCGAGCGGCGCGCGACACGCGTGATTCGTTTGTGATTCGGCGGGACAGCCGGTAGGGTCGACCGTGTTGCAGTCGTAGTTTCCTCGAACGTCTTTTCCTTAAAAGCGCCCGCGGGAAGTTTCCTGACAGCGGTCGTTCTGCTTCTTCAGCGGTTTCGTGGATGCAGGGTATGGTCCGCTACGCAGCCCCGTTCCGCCGACCTGGCGTTACGGTGAAGGCTCCTAACAAGGAGAAGCAGAGTTGTCTGAAGGCACCGTCAAGTGGTTCAACGCCGAAAAGGGCTTTGGCTTCATCGCTCCGGACGACGGTACTGCCGATGTGTTCGTGCACTACTCGGCGATCACCTCCGGTGGCTACCGCAGCCTGGATGAGAACCAGCGAGTCACCTACGTGACCGTGCAGGGGGCCAAGGGCCCGCAGGCCGAGCAGGTTACCGTCATCTGACGACAGCCTTTCTCATCTGGGCCCGTACCGCATCACCGGTACGGGCCCTAAGCTTTTACCTGACCTCTCGCCCCCGGCTCGGCCGTGGCAGATAGTTTGCCGTCCCTTGGGGTAGAGGCGGGCGGGTGAGACTCACCCATACCTCAGACCTGTGGTGGAAGAACGCCGTCGTCTACTGCCTCGACGTCGAGACCTACGCCGACGGCGACGGCGACGGCATCGGCGACTTCCGCGGCGCCACCGAGCACATCGACCACCTCGAACGGCTCGGAGTGACGTGCGTCTGGCTGATGCCGTTCTTCCCGAGCCCCGACCGTGACGACGGATACGACATCACGGACTTCTACAGCGTGGACCCCCGGCTGGGCACGCTCGGGGAGTTCGTCGAGTTCATGCGCACGGCGCGTGACCGAGGGATCCGCGTCATCGCCGACCTGGTCGTCAACCACACCTCCGACGAGCACCCGTGGTTCAAGGACGCGAGGTCGAGCCGCGACTCGCGCTACCGCGACTGGTACATCTGGTCCGACACCCCCGAGCCGGACGACCCCAAGGGCGTGGTCTTCCCCGACAAGGAGAAGAGCCTCTGGGAGTACGACAAAGGCAGTGAGCAGTACTACTACCACCGCTTCTACCGCTTCCAGCCCGACCTCAACGTCGCCAATCCCGAGGTGCGCGACGAGATCGCGAGGATCCTCGGGTTCTGGATGGAGCTCGGGCTCTCCGGGTTCCGCGTCGACGCCGTCCCGTTCCTGGTGGAGGACGTCTCCAAGAAGGAGGACGCCGCCAAGGGGCGATCGGCGAAGAAGAAGGACGCCGGGAAGCCGGCGAGCCAGGGGCAGGACGGCAAGCTTCCCGACGTACACGAATTCCTGCGTGACATGCGGGCGTTCATGAACCGCAGGGACGGCAGTGCCGTGCTCCTCGGCGAGGTCAACCTCGAATACCCCGACCTGCTGAAGTACTTCGGCAACGATCTCGGCGACGAGGTCACGATGTGCTTCGACTTCATCGGCATGCAGCGCATGTACCTCGCGCTCGCCCGAGCCGAGGCGGGCCCGCTCGCCGACTCCCTCAGGGAACGCCCGGCGCCCCCGAGGGACAGCCACTGGGCCACGTTCGTCCGCAACCACGACGAGCTCACGCTGGACAAGCTGACCGAGGCGGAACGCCAGGAGGTCTTCGCGGCCTTCGGACCCGACAAGGACATGCAGCTGTACGGCAGAGGGCTGCGACGCCGGCTCCCGCCCATGCTCGGCGGCGACCAGCGCAGGATCAAGATGGTCTACAGCCTGCTCTTCTCCCTGCCGGGCACGCCCGTGCTCTTCTACGGCGAGGAGATCGGCATGGGGGAGAACCTGAAGGTCGCGGGCCGTGAGGCCGTACGGACGCCGATGCAGTGGACGCCCCACAGGAACGGCGGCTTCTCCACCGCCGACCCGAAGTCGTTCCGCAATCCCCTGGTCGAGGGCAAGTACGGCCCCGAGCGCGTCAACGTCAGCGCCCAGCGCCGTGATCCTGACTCCCTGCTCATGTGGATCACCAAGCTGGTCGAGCAGTACCGGGGGTGCCCGGAGCTGGCCTGGGGGGACTACACGGTGCTGGACACGGGGGAGCCGTCCGTGCTGGCCCATCGCGCGGACCTCGACGGGGAGACCGTGGTCGCCCTGCACAACTTCGCCGGCCAGGAGGTCTCCTTCGAGCTCACCCTCGACGGCCTCGACGACGGCCGGGTGCTGACCGACCTGCTCGTCGACGGGACCGAGAAGATCTCCGCGGACGGCCGGGTGAAGATCGACCTGGACCCGTACGCCTGCCGCTGGCTGCGCGCCTCCGAGCCCGAGCTGGCCCCCGCCGACTCCGCGGACGTGGCCGGGAGCCGGTGAGCGCCGACCGGGTCCGCTCCGGGGTCGTCTCCCCTGGTGAGATGCGCTCGACCCTGATCTGAGGCCGCTTCCGGGCAGGCCGGCGTCGGGGTCGGCTCGGGGGCGCTCCAGGGCTCGATCCGGCCGATCTCCGATGCCTGTGTGTCATGCCGGCCGACAAAGTCACGTGTATGACGAATCGTTTGACGGCCGGCGGGTTCGCAGCCCTCGCGGGGGGCGCCGCTTCCATGGTCGCCCTCCATGTGAGCTCCGACCTGGACCCGCTCCGAGGCATGATCAGCGAGTACGCCTTCCATCCCCACGGGTGGCTGCTGGCGGCCTCGCTGACGCTGTTCGCCGTGGGCTCCGCGCTGTTCGCCATCGAGATGTCGCGGCAGGGGGCCGAGCGCGCCACCGTGGCGCTGGTGGGTGCGTGGGGCTGTTGCATGTTGATGATCGCGGCGTTTCCCACGGACCGGCCGGGGATGTCGCTGTCGATGTCGGGGGGCATCCACAGGTACGCCGCCTTCGCCGCCTTCGTGGCCATGCCCGCCGCGGGGCTGGTGGTGGCCTCCCGCGAGGGCGGGCGGGCCCGCCTGCTGCGATGGCTGAGCCTGGCCGCCACGTGCTTCCTGGTCCTGGTGCTGCTGCCCTATGCCGTGCGGATGTTCGGGGCCGACCCCGGCGCCGTCCCCGCCGGGCTGACGCAGCGGCTGGTGGTGGTCACCGAGGTCGTGATCCTCGCCCTGATCGGGCTGTCGGCCGCCGTGGGCCGCGATGGCGGACGCGGTGCCGCCCCGGGATCGGAGCGGATCCCGGGGCACGGCTCCGATGGCCTCGGCCGTCAGATCAGCCCGAGCTGCCTGACCGCGTCGCGCTCCTCGCCCAGCTCGCCCACCGAGGCGTCGACGCGCTCGCGCGAGAACTGGTTGAGAGAGACGCCCTGGACGATCTCCCAGCGGCCCCCGCGGGAGACGGCGGGGAACGACGAGATCAGGCCCTCGGGCACGCCGTACGAGCCGTCGGACGGGAGCGCCACGGAGGTCCAGTCACCCTCGGGGGTGCCGTTCACCCAGTCGTGGACGTGGTCGATGGCCGCGTTCGCCGCCGAGGCCGCCGAGGACGCGCCGCGCGCCTCGATGATCGCGGCGCCGCGCTTGGCGACCGTGGGGATGAACGTGTCGCGCAGCCATCCCTCGTCGACCTGCTCGGCCGCGATCTTGCCGTTGACCTCGGCGTTGTAGAGGTCGGGGTACTGCGTGGCGGAGTGGTTGCCCCAGATGGTCATCTTGGTGATGGCCGTCACGGGGACGTCCAGCTTGGCGGCGAGCTGCGAGAGCGCGCGGTTGTGGTCGAGCCGGGTCATCGCGGTGAACCGCTCGGCGGGGACGTCGGGCGCGTGCTGCTGCGCGATCAGCGCGTTGGTGTTGGCGGGGTTGCCCACGACCAGGACGCGCACGTCGTCGGCCGCGTGGTCGTTGATCGCCTTGCCCTGCGGCCCGAAGATGCCGCCGTTGGCCTGGAGCAGGTCGCCGCGCTCCATGCCGGCGGTGCGCGGGCGGGCGCCCACCAGGAGCGCGACGTTGGCGCCCTCGAAGGCCGCGTTGGCGTCGTCGCTGATGTCGATGCCCTGGAGCAGCGGGAACGCGCAGTCGTCGAGCTCCATGGCCGTGCCCTCGGCGGCCTTGACGGCCTGCGGGATCTCCAGAAGGCTCAGCCGCACCGGCACGTCCGGGCCGAGCAGGTGGCCTGAGGCGATGCGGAAGAGCAGCGCGTAGCCGATCTGGCCGGCGGCGCCGGTGACGGTGACCTTGACGGGAGCCTGCGTCATGACGTTCCCCTACGTGGGCGGTTGACGGTTTACGAACAGCCGAAGGGTATCCGTTCGATTCATCGCCTTCCGAACGCAGGTCCTCCCTGCGGCCTCGGAGACCGTGCCGGGCGCGGCTCGCAGGCGCCCGGCACGGTCGCTGATCGGGTTACTTGAGGCCCTTGTCGAGGCCGGCCTTGCGGAGGGCCTCCGCGAGCGCGCCGCCGCCGCTCGAACCGCCCCGGTCCTGCCGGGGCTGGCCTCCGCCGCCGCGCTGGCCCGGCCCCGGCTTCTTGCCGCCCCTGCGGTCGGCGTCCCCCGCCTGGGCGTTCCGGCCTCCGGCACGGCCCGCGGGCTGCCCGCCGCCCCGGCCCCCGGCCTGGTCGCCCGTACGGCCCGCGGCCTGGTCGCCCGTACGGCCCGTGGCCTCGTCGTCGAGGCGGAGGGTGAGGGAGATGCGCTTGCGGGGGATGTCGACGTCGAGCACCTTCACCCGCACGATGTCGCCCGGCTTCACGACCTCACGCGGGTCCTTCACGAAGGTCCTGGACATGGCGGACACGTGGACGAGGCCGTCCTGGTGCACGCCGACGTCGACGAAGGCGCCGAAGGCGGCGACGTTGGTGACGACGCCCTCCAGCAGCATGCCGGGCGAAAGGTCGGAGATCTTGTCCACGCCCTCCTTGAAGGTCGCGGCCTTGAAGGCGGGTCGCGGGTCGCGGCCCGGCTTCTCCAGCTCCTTGAGGATGTCGGTGACGGTCGGCAGGCCGAAGGTGTCGTCGGCGAAGTCGGCGGGCCGGAGCGAGCGCAGCACGGCGCCGTTGCCGATCAGGGTCTTCAGGTCGCCGCCGGCCGCGCTGATGATGCGCCGCACCACCGGGTACGCCTCGGGGTGCACGCTGGAGGAGTCGAGGGGGTCGTCCCCGCCGGGGATGCGCAGGAAGCCGGCGCACTGCTCGAACGCCTTCGGGCCGAGCCGGGGCACGTCCTTGAGCGCGCGGCGCGACCGGAAGGGCCCGTTGGCGTCGCGGTGCAGCACGATGTTCTCGGCGAGCCCGGAGCCGATGCCCGAGACGCGGGTCAGCAGCGGCGCGGAGGCGGTGTTGACGTCGACGCCGACGGCGTTCACGCAGTCTTCCACGACGGCGTCGAGCGAGCGTGAGAGCTTGGTCTCCGACAGGTCGTGCTGGTACTGCCCGACGCCGATCGACTTGGGATCGATCTTGACCAGCTCGGCCAGGGGATCCTGGAGCCTGCGGGCGATGGACACCGCGCCGCGCAGCGACACGTCGAGGCCGGGTAGCTCCTGCGAGGCGTAGGCGGAGGCCGAGTAGACCGAGGCCCCGGCCTCCGAGACGACGATCTTGGTGAGCTTGAGGTCGGGCTGCTGCTTGATGAGGTCGCCGGCGAGCTTGTCGGTCTCGCGCGAGGCGGTGCCGTTGCCGATCGCGATCAGCTCGACGTGGTGCTCGCGGGCCAGGCGAGCGAGGACGGCGATCGACTCGTCCCAGCGGCGTCTCGGCTCGTGCGGGTAGATCGTCTCGGTGGCGACGACCTTGCCGGTCGTGTCCACGACGGCGACCTTCACGCCCGTACGGAGGCCGGGGTCGAGGCCCATTGTCGGGCGGGTGCCCGCGGGCGCGGCGAGCAGCAGGTCGCGCAGGTTGGTGGCGAACACGCGCACCGCCTCCTCCTCGGCGGCCTGCCACAGGCGCATGCGCAGGTCGATGCCGAGGTGGACGAGGACGCGGGTGCGCCAGGCCCAGCGCACGGTGTCGAGCAGCCAGCGGTCGGCGGGCCTGCCCCGGTCGGCGACGTCGAAGCGCCGCGCGATGCGCTGCTCGTAGGTGCTCGGGCCGTCCTCGGCGGGCGCCTCCTCGGGCTCCAGCGTGAGGGTGAGGACCTCCTCCTTCTCGCCACGGAACATCGCGAGGATGCGGTGGGAGGGCAGCTTGGTGAAGGGCTCCGCGAAGTCGAAGTAGTCGGAGAACTTGGCGCCCGCCTCCTGCTTGTCGTCCCTGACCCGGGCCACCAGGCGGCCACGCGACCACATCTGCTCGCGCAGGCCGCCGATGAGGTCGGCGTCCTCGGCGAAGCGCTCGATCAGGATGGCCCGCGCGCCCTCCAGCGCGGCGGCGGCGTCCGCGACGCCCTTCTCCGCGTCGACGAAGGCGGCGGCTGCCGCCTGCGGGTCGACCGAGGGGTCGGCGAGCAGCCCGTCGGCCAGCGGCTCCAGCCCCGCCTCACGGGCGATCTGCGCCTTGGTGCGGCGCTTGGGCTTGTAAGGGAGGTAGATGTCCTCCAGGCGCGCCTTGGAGTCGGCGGCCATGATCTGCGCTTCGAGCGCCTCGTCGAGCTTGCCCTGGGAGCGGATCGACTCCAGGATCGCCGTGCGCCGCTCCTCCAGCTCACGCAGGTAGCGCAACCGGTCTTCGAGCGTGCGCAGCTGCGCGTCGTCGAGCATCTCGGTCGCTTCCTTGCGGTAGCGGGCGATGAACGGCACGGTGGCGCCGCCGTCGAGCAGCTCGACGGCGGCCTTCACCTGGCGCTCACGCACGCCGAGCTCCTCGGCGATCTGCTGATGAATGGAGATCGTCACGATCCTGATCCGCCTTCGCTTGAGGTTCGGGGACGATTGTGCATGCTCCGCACACCGATTGTCGCGCGGAGAGGCCCCGGCTAAGGTCGGCGAAGCTGCGAGAATGGGAGCGCGCGAGGGCCCCGAGATCGCAGGGAATGGGAGGTTGGCGTGAAAACCCTGCTGCTGCTCTTCGGGCTGATCATCATCGTCTCCTGCGTGCTCGTGCTGGTGCGCACCTGGACCTGGACCCCGCAGAGGCGTACGGCGGAGCCGCCCGCCGCCGACAATCCCAAGGAGATCCTCAAGCGGCGCTACGCCGCCGGGGAGATCGACGAGGACGAGTACCTCCGGCGCATGTCCGGCATCTCCCAAGACTGGTAGCTAGGCGCGCGTGATCTCCTCGCGCTCGTCCGGCGGCAGGAACGACAGCCGCGAGACCCGCTCGGCGGGATCCGCCACGACCGACCTCAGCACCCTCTCGTAGCGGCGGGCCAGGCGGGCGATGGCCGGGGCGTCGAACAGGTCGGTGTTGTAGGTGAACGCGGCGAACAGGCCCTCGGCGTCACGGGTGACGTCCACCGACAGGTCCATCTTGCTGTACCGGAAGCCCGGGTCGAAGGGCTCCACCTCAAGGCCGCCGAGCGCCAGCCGCCCGTGCCCGGTGTCGGCCTGGTTCTGCTGGATGAACATCGTCTGGAACAGCGGGGTGCGGCTGAGGTCCCGGGGGATCCGCAGCTCCGGCAGCAGCCGCTCGAACGGCACCGCCTGGTGGCCGTAGGCGCCCAGCGCGTCCTTGCGCACCCTGCGCAGGAGGTCGGCGAACGAAGGGTCCCCGTCGAGGTCGGCGCGGAGCACCAGCGTGCTGGAGAAGAACCCGATCACGGGCTCCAGGTCCGGATCGGCGCGGCCGGCGATCGAGGTCCCGACGGCGAAGCCGGCCTGGCCGGTGTGGCGGCAGAGCAGCACCTCGTAGGCGGCGAGCAGGGTCATGAACGGCGTGCAGCGATGCGCGCGTGCGACCCGCTCGACGCCTTCGGCCACCTCAAGGGGTACCCGCAGGACGTGGACGTCGCCACGCGAGGTCCTCACCGCCGGCCGAGGCCGGTCGGCCGGCAGGTCGAGCGTGGGCAGCCCCGCGAGCCGTTCCTTCCAGTACGCCAGACCGGCCGCCTCGTCGTCGCGAGGAGCGCGCACGTGGTCGGCGTACTGGAGGGGGAGTTCCGGCAGCGGCGACGGCAGGCCCTCGCGGAAGGCCTCGTACAGCGTGGCCAGCTCGCGGTAGAGCACGGTGAGCGACCATCCGTCGGCCACGATGTGATGGACGACCAGGCAGAGCACGTGTTCCCGGGCGGACAGGCGGATCAGGGAGACCCGCAGCAGCGGCGCCCGGCCGAGGTCGAAGGGCCGGTTCGTCCGCTCGGCCACCAGTTCCCGCGCCCGCCTCTCGCGGTCGGCGGCGGGGAGGGCCGAGAGGTCGAGGTGCTCGACGGGGAGCGGCGTCGCGGGCATCACCTGCTGCACGGGACGCCCCTCGCCGCGAAAGCGGGTGCGAAGCGTGCCGTGCCGGGCGACGATCGCGTCCAGCGCGCGACCGAGGGCGCCGGTGTCCAGCGGGCCGCGCAGGCGCTCGGTGACGAAGATGTTGAAAGACGCGTCGGAGGGGTCGAACCGCTGGAGGAACCACACCCGTTCCTGGCCCGCCGACAGCGGGAACTCGTCGATCGGCGGCGCGGCGGCGTCCTCCGGGCCCGGGGCGTCCCGCGGGGCCGGCGCGCCCTCCGCGAGGGGCGGCCGGTAGGCGAGCCGTCGTGCGAGCAGGGCCCGGCGGCTGGACGACAGTGAGACGCCGTCCCCGGGGCCCTCGGGCGTCGATGGTGCGGGCATGGTGAACCCGTCTTTCACACGGTCCGGTTCCTCGTCGGTAGAGGCGGCTCGGGGGTCGGCGGATATGCGGCTATATCGCCTCGGCGGCTGCGCGAGGAAACGCGCATATAGCGGTCTGATCAATGGACCGTACGCTATGAACGGGAAATAGGAATTGTCAACCGCCGACGCTTATCCGCGAAGTGTCCGGCCGCAGGACGTCCGGTGCGAGAACCCCGTGCCCAAGGGGTTTCCGCCGAAGCGGCCTTGACAGGGCGGCGGCGGGGGAAGCAATATGGCAGCGCTCCCAGCCAGGTTTCTCCGTGACCCGAAAAGACCGCGTGACGCGGTGCGAGCCTCGGGGTCCCACTGGCCGGGCGCTTCGGGGAGCCAAACGTTTTATCCAGGGGAAACAGTCGTCCTTTGACGCAAGGCGCGTCGGCCCGGGCGCCGCCGTCGTTTCGCACGCGCCCATTCCTCGGAGGTGCACAGTGCGTGCCGCACAACCGGGCTCGGCTCGCGGCCGGTCCGCCACGCTGACGGTTCCGGGCCTGCTGTCCGCTCGCGCCACGGCCGACCCCGGCGCGGTCGCGCTGACCGTCCACGGCGTCGGCTCGCTGACGTTCGGAGAATGGGACCGCCGCTCGGACGCCGCGGCACGGGGACTGCTCGAACGGGAGCTGCGGCCGGGTGACCGGGTCGGCCTGGTCTTCGGCGAGAACGAGTGGATCGACTACGCGATCGCCTACTGCGCCGCGCAGAGGGCCGGCGGCGTCGCCGTGCCGCTGTCCGCCGGCCTGCCTCCCGCCGAGCTCCACCGGCTCCTGTCGCACAGCTCCGCCGTGTGCGCCGTCCACGGCTCCGGCAGGAGCGTGCCGCCCTCGGGGCTCTGGACGGTGACCCTCCCAGACCTGGCCGGGCCGGACGGACCGGTCACGCCCCCGGGTGCCGGCGTGCCCGTCCAGCCGGGCGATCCCGCCCAGATCCTCTACACCTCGGGCACGACCGGGGAGCCGAAGGGCGTGGTGGCGAGCCACGCGAACCTCACCTTCGGCTGCTCGCGCGACGCCCGCCGCCGCCCGCTGGCCCACTCGCGCCACTTCCTCCACGCCTTCCCTATCGGCACCAACGCGGCGCAGACCATGCTGATCAACACGCTGGACGCCCGTCCGGGCGCGCTGACCCTGCCGCGCTTCACGGCCGCCCGCTTCGCCCGCCTCATCGAGTCCTACCGGGCCGGCACCGTGTTCCTCGTGCCGTCCATGGCGATCGAGCTGCTCAACGCGAAGGTCGCCGAGAAGTACGACCTGTCGAGCGTGCTGCTGCTTGGATCGACGGCGGCGGCGCTGGCCCCGTCCGTCGCCGTCGCGCTGACGGAGGCGTTCCCTCGGGCGACGATCGTGAACTACTACACCTCGACCGAGGCCGCCCCCGCCCAGACGACCATGGTCTTCGATCCCGAGCGCCCTCACTCGGTGGGCCGCCCGGCGTCCGGCGGTTCGCTCATGATCTCGGGCGGTGAGGGCCCCGTCCCGCCGGGGACGGCCGGGGAGGTCTGGCTGCGCTCACCGGCCGCGCCGCGTGGCTACCACCGGGACCGCGACGCCCCCGGCGCGGTGTTCCGCGACGGATGGGTGCGCATGGGCGACATCGGCTACCTGGACGACGACGGGTACCTCTATCTGCTCGACAGGGAGAGCGACATCGTCAAGTCCGGCGCGTTCAAGATCTCGACCCTGCGCGTCGAGGCCGCGCTGCACGAGCACCCGGCGGTGGTCGAGGCCGCCGTGTTCGGGGTGCCGCATCCGGTGATGGGTTCGGCCGTCGCGGCGGCCCTCGTCTGCCGCCACGACACCACACCCGTCGAGCTGCGCGCCTTCCTCACGGGCCGGCTCGCCAACCACGAACTGCCGACCCGATGGACGGTTCTCCCGTCCCTGCCCAAGAACACCGCGGGGAAGGTACTCAAGCGCGAGCTGCGTACCCTCCTCGCCACCCCGGAAGGCGACGATGCAGCGGACTCCCCTTGACACCCATCTCCCCGCCTCGCCCGCCCAGCACGGGATCTGGATCACCGAGCGGACGGGCGCGGCCGGCTCCGCGTACCGCATGCCCCTGGTCATGACGTTCGAGGGCGGCCTCGACGTGGCGGCGATGCGCGACGCGTGTGAGGCCGTCCTGGCCCGCCACCCCCTGCTCGGCACCGTGCCGGCCGAGGTGGACGGGGACCTTCGCCTCGTCCCCGCCGAGGTCCCCCCGTCCGTCGTGCTCGCCGGCCAGTCCGGTGAGGCCGTACGTGCGCACGTCGAGCGGCCCTTCGACCTCACGCGGGGGCCCCTGGCGGGCTTCGCGATCATCACGCTGAGCCCGGTGCGTCACCAGGTCGTCTTCACCGCCCACCACCTGGTCTTCGACGGCATGTCCAAGGACGTCCTGGTACGCGACCTCGCCGCCTGCTACCGGGAGCGCGTCACCGGAACGCCCGCCGGGCTGCCCGAGCTCGCGCACTCCTACGGCGAGCACGTCGAGAGCGAGCGCGAGGAGGTCGCCGCGCTCCGCGACGAGGCCGCCGCCTTCTGGCGGCAGCGCTGGACGGACCCGCCGCAGCCGATCCTGCCCGGCCCCGCGCGCGCCGTACGGGCGGCGGAGCCGGGGCAGGTGATCGAGGTCGTCCTGGACGACATCGCCCCCGCCGCCACCTCCCTCGGGGTGACCGGCTTCGAGTTCCTGCTCGCCTGCCTGCACGCGCTGCTGCGCCGGTACGGCAACGAGCAGGTCGTCGTCGCGGTCGACGTGTCCACCCGGACCCCACAGGCCCGCGACCAGGCGGGCCTGTTCGTGAACGAGCTCCCGGTCGTGACCCGGCCCGCGCTCGACATGCCGTTCGCCGAGTTCGCCCGGTCCGTCCGCGATGAGCTGCGGCAGTTGTACCGGTTCCGCCGGGTGCCCCTCACCCAGGCCGTCGGCGGCCTCTCGCCGCGCGCCGCGCTCGCCCCCGTCTCGCTCAGCTACCGCGAACGCGACCCCGACCCTGTCTTTCCCGGCCTGGACGTCACCGTCGACTGGACGGTGTTCAGCGGCGCCGCCCGCAACACGCTGCACCTCCAGGCGGTCGACTCCTCCGGCGGGCTCGCCCTGGGCTTCCAGTTCAGCCCGGACGCCGTCGCCCCCGGCACCGTGGAGGCGCTCGCGGGCCACCTCCGCACCCTCGTCGACGGCGTCACCGCCGACCCCGGCCTGCGCCTGGCCGACCTGCCGATCCTCACCCCGGACGAGTGGCGGGCGCTTCCCGGGTGGAACGCCACGGACCGGCCCGTACCGGACGTCACCGTGACCCGGCTGTTCGAGGAGCGCGCCAAGGCGACCCCGGACGCCGTCGCCGTCGTCTGCGGCGAGCGCGAGGTGACCTACGCCGAGCTGGACGCGGCGGCCGACCGGCTGGCCGGGCTGCTGCGCGAGCGCGGGACGGGTCCCGGCACGCTGGTCGCGATCCACCTGGAACGCTCGCCGGAGATGGTCGCCGCCGTGCTCGCCGTGCTCAAGGCGGGCGGCGCCTACCTCCCGCTCGACCCGGGGTACCCCGAGGAGCGGCTCGCCTTCGTCCTGCGGGACGCGGGGGCCGCGCTGGTCCTCGGGCGCGAGCGGCTCACCGACCCGCCCTGCGTCACCGGGATCCCGGACCTCCCCTGGGGGACGGTCCCGGTGCTGGAGCTCGGCGATCTGGCGTCGTGGCCCGTCGCGGCCGTACGGCCCGAGCCCCCTGCGCCCGGCGACCTCGCGTACGTCATCTACACCTCCGGGTCCACCGGCCGCCCCAAGGGCGTCGAGGTGGAGCACCGCTCGCTGACCAACCTGCTGCTGGCGATGCGCGACGAGCTCGGGGCGGGCGACGGCGACGTGTGGCTCGGGCTGACCACCCTGGCGTTCGACATCTCGGCGCTGGAGCTCCTGCTGCCGCTCATCACGGGCGGGCGGGTCGTCGTCGTGCCGGAGGCGAGCACGAGGGACGGCGCCGCGCTGCGCCGTCTGATCAGGGACCGTTCCGTCTCCCACGTCCAGGCGACCCCGTCGAGCTGGCGGCTCCTGCTGGACGCGGGCCTGGACGAGCCGGGCCTCGTTGCCCTCAGCGGAGGCGAACCCCTGCCGCTGCCGCTGGCACGCGAGCTTCGCGGACGGGTGGGCCGCCTGGTGAACGTGTACGGCCCGACCGAGACCACGGTGTGGTCGGCGATCGCCGAGATCCCCGAGGAGCCGGACGAGGTCACGATCGGCGTCCCGCTCGCCAACACCCGCGTCCACCTCCTCGGCGAGCGGCTGGCGCCCGTACCGGCGGGGGTGCCGGGCGAGATCTGCGTCGGGGGAGCGGGGGTGGCACGCGGGTACCTGGACCGCCCGGCGCTGACGGCCGAGCGTTTCGTCGCCGACCCGTACGGGCCGCCGGGCTCGCGCCTCTACCGCACAGGGGACCTCGGCAGGAGGCGGCCGGACGGGCTCATCGAGTTCCTCGGCAGGGCGGACGGCCAGGTCAAGATCCGCGGGCACCGCGTGGAGTTGGGCGAGATCGAGGCCAGGCTGCTCGCGCATCCGCTCGTCGCCGAGGCCGCCGTGGTCCTGCGCCCCGACGACCAGCGCCTGGTCGCCTACGTCGTGCCGAAGACCGGGCCGGACGCGGGCGTCCCGCCGGAGACGGCGGCCCTGCGGGAGCATCTGGCGCGGGGCCTTCCGGGCGTCATGGTGCCGGGAGTCTTCGTCCACCTCGACCGCCTGCCGCTGACACCGGCGCGGAAGCTCGACCGCGCGGCCCTCCCCGATCCGCCCTCGCGAACCGAGGAGGCGTCCCCGCCACCGGCCGAGGCCGATCCCCTGGTCGCCGACGTCACCCGCATCTGGGAGGAGGTGCTGAGGATCGACGGCATCCGCCCGGACGAGGACCTGTTCGACCTCGGCGGCCACTCGCTGACCGTGACGCAGATCGCCGGCCGCATCCGCAAGCACCTCGGCGTGGACGTCGATCTGGACGTCTTCTTCGACAGCCCCACCATCGACGGCGTGGTCGAGGCGATCAGGCTTCTCCGAGCGGAGGCGACATGACGGACGTGACGCGGAACGACCCCGGTGGCGACATGACGGGCGTGACGCGGGACGACCCCGGAGGCGACGCGATGAGGCGGCGCGTCGCCGGCATGGTGGCGGTCGCCTCCGACGGGGAGATCACCTCGGAGGAGGTCCTCCGGTCGGGCGGATCGTTCACGGCGCTCGGCGTGACCTCGCTGACGACCCTGCGGCTGCTCGACGCGATCGAGGAGGAGCTCGGCGTGGAGATCGACCTCGGTGGCGACGTGGACTTCCTCGACTCCCTGGATTCCCTGGTGGGCCACATCCTCGGCGTCCTGTCCGCGCGGCCGGTGAGCGGATGAGGATGGAGTTCGCGTTCGAGGGCGAGCGTTCGGGGACCGCCCCGCTCACCTGGGGCCAGCGGTCGATCTGGCTCGCCATGTGCCGCACGATGCCGAGCGACCACTACTTCAACTTCGGCCGGGTCGTCGCGATCTCACCGCGCCCGCCACAGGACGTGCTGGACGCGCTGGCGAAGCTCGTCGCCCGCCACGAGTCCCTGCGTACGAGGCTCCGCGACGTCGGCGGCGAAGTGTGGCAGGACGTGGCGGGCTCCGGGGTCCTCGAAGCCGAGGTCGTGGAGTCCTCCGCGCCGGACCTCAAGCGGGCCGCCGGCGACCTGCGCGACCGGCTCGCCGGGCCGACCTTCGACTACCGCGCCGAATGGCCGCTGCGGATCGGGCTTGTGACCTGCGAGGGTGACGTCCGCGCCGTGGTGCTCGTCTTCTGCCACCTGGCCGCCGACGGCCACGGCGCCGACGTCGTCGTACGGGACCTGCGGCTGCTCCTGCGCCGGGGAGCCGTTCCCGGACCGCCGCCGCGCCAGCCGCTCGACCTCGCCCGCGAGCAGCACTCGCCCGCCGGCGCGCGCGTCTCCTCCTCGGCGCTGGCCTTCTGGGACCGGGAGTACCGCCGGATCCCGCCCTCCATGTTCGGCACCCCCGCCGGGCCGCCCCTCGCGCCGAGGTTCTGGCGGGTGGCGATGACGTCCAGCGCCATGGACGCCGCCGTACGGGTCATCTCCGGCCGGCACCGCGTGAGCGGGACGACCGCGCTGCTCGCGGGGGCCGCCGCGATGGTGGGCCAGGTGACCGGGCACGAAACGTGCGCCATGCTGCCCGTCGTCGGCAACCGCTTCCACGTGCGCGACCGGGACGTGGTGACGCCGCTCGCGCAGGACGGCCTGTTCGTCCTCGGCCTCGGCGAGGAGACCTTCGAGGGCCTCCTGCGCTCGGCGTGGGCGTCGTCCCTGCGCGCGTACAAGCACACCAGGTTCGACCCGTTGGAGCTGCGGAAGGTCGTCGAGTCCGCGAGCGGCGACCGGGGGACCACGATCCATCCGTACTGCTGCTTCAACGACCAGCGGTTCGCGGAGCAGCCGCGCATCGTGGCCGTCGAGCACGAGGAGGCCGCGACGCGGGCCCTGCTGGACGAGACCACCGTGACCTGGCCCGTCAAGCTCGACCAGCTGAACTGCCGGTTCTGCCTGCACGTGACCGACGAGCCCGCCGGGCTCGGGATCTCCCTCACGGCGGACACGGCCTTCCTCCCGCCCGAGGCCATGGAACGTTACCTGCGCGGCCTTGAGCTCCTGCTCGTGGAGGCGGCCTGCCGGGAGGTCCGGCTCGCGGAACTGCCCGCCCTGATCGGCAAGGTCTCCATCTGACTCCTCGGACGCCGAAGGCCGGGGAGGCGGGCCCGTGCCCGCGCTCCCCGGCCTCCCGCCGCGCCTAGCCCAGCCCGTTCCTCATCGCGGTGATCAGCTCACCGCCGGTGGTGTCCCCGGTGAGCTCCCAGAAGAAGGAGCCGCCGAGGCCCTGGTTCTTGGCGTAGCTCATCTTCCCCGCGATGGTGCTCGGGGTGTCGTAGCTCCACCACTGGTTGCCGCAGTAGGCGTAGGCCGTGCCCGCCACGGTGCCCGTCGCGGGGCACCTGGTCTTCAGGACCTTGTAGTCCTCGATGCCCGCCTCGTAGGTGCCCGGCGCGGCGCCGGTGGCCGTGCCGCCCGGAGCGCTCTGCGTGACGCCGGTCCACCCTCGGCCGTAGAAGCCGATGCCGAGGAGCAGCTTGCTGGAGGGGACGCCCTTGCTCTTGAGCTTCTGGATGGCCGCGTCGGAGTAGAAGCCCGGGGTCGGGATGCCGGTGTAGGAGTTCAGCGGCGAGTGCGGCGCGGTCGGCCCGGCCGCCGCCCATGCCCCGAAGTAGTCGTACGTCATGACGTTGTACCAGTCGACGTACTGCGAGGCGCCTCCGTAGTCGGCGGCGTCGATCTTCCCGCCCGAGGTGCCGTCGGCCGTGATGGCCGCGGTGACCAGGTTGTTCGACCCGAAGCGCGTGCGCAGCGCCGACATCAGGTTCTTGAACGAGGCCGCCCCGCTGGTGTCGCAGCTCAGGCCGCAGGCGTTGGGGTACTCCCAGTCGATGTCGATGCCGTCGAACACGTCGGCCCAGCGCGGGTCCTCGACCAGGTTGTAGCAGGAGTTGGCGAAGGCCGTCGGGTTGGCCGCGGCCTGGCCGAAGCCGCCGGACCAGGTCCAGCCGCCGAAGGACCAGATCACCTTGAGGCCGGGGTGCTTGGCCTTGAGCTTGCGCAACTGGTTGAAGCTGCCGCGCAGCGCGCCGGCGTCCCACGTGTCGGCGACGCCGTCCACACTCTCGGCGGCGCTGTAGGCACGGTCGTAGTCGGCGTAGCTGTCGCCGATCGCGCACTGGCCGTTGGTCACGTTGCCGAAGGCGTAGTTGATGTAGCCGAGCTTGGAGGCCGAGCCGCTCGTCTCGATGTTCTTGACGTGGTAGTTGCGCCCGTAGATGCCCCACTCGACGAAGTAGCCGAGCAGCTTGTTCCCGCCGCCACCGCCTCCGCCGCTCTGGGTGGTGGCGCTGATCTGGTTGCTGTTGGCCGACAGGTTCCCGGCCGCGTCGCGCGCGCGGACGGTGTAGGTGTAGGCGGTGCTCGCCGCCAGGCCGCCGTCTTCGTAGGTGGTGCCGGTGACGGTGGTCACCAGGGTGCCGCCCCGGTAGACGTTGTAGCCGGTGACGCCCACGTTGTCGGTGGAGGCGTTCCACGCCAGCGAGACGCTGGAGGACGTGGTGCCGGTGGACCGCAGGTTGCCGGGCGTGCTGGGCGCCGTCGTGTCGCCGCCTCCGCTGCCCGGGGTGGTGACGCTGAGCGTGTTGCTGGCCGCCGAGAGGTTGCCCGCGGCGTCGCGCGCCTTCACCGTGTACGAGTACGCCGTGTTCGCCGTGAGGCCGCCGTCGGTGTAGGTGGTGCCGGTGACGGTGGTGACCAGGGTGGTGCCCCGGTAGACGTTGTAGCCGGTGACGCCCACGTTGTCGGTGGAGGCGTTCCACGCCAGCGAGACGCTGGTGGAGGTGGTCGCCGTGGACCGCAGGTTGCCGGGCGCGCTCGGAGCGGTGGTGTCACCGCCGCCGGTCACCGGCGTCCAGAGCGCCGGCACGTTCGGCGGCTCCCAGCCGACCAGGGAGGTGTGGCTCTGGACGCACCGGTAGTCCACGCCGTTGTAGGAGACCAGGGTGCCCACGGTGTAGGCCGTGTTCGGAGCCCACGCCGGGGCCGCGAGGGCGACGCGGCTCGTGGTGGTGACCGTGGCCGAGGCGCTGGGGCCGAACGCCACCGCTGTGCTGAGCGGGAGTAGCAGTGCGCCCGCTGCTATCAAGACTTTGGCGAACCTGTGTTTCATGTGTGTGTGCTCCACGTCCATCGGGCGGATGCGAAAGGGGGGTCGATCTGGACGTATCTACTGAGCCGGCGTGCCTCGCGGAAGCGAGGGGCGGCGGTGCCGGCCGATCGCCGGGAGTTTCCTGCCGGGGCGGTCACGAGGGGGGTGGTGGGGATCGCGACACGTCGGCGACCTTCCTACCTCGAAGTTGCGACGTTACTTTTAGGAAGCTTTCCTTTTAATTAGCTAGGAACCTACCCGCAGGTGCTTGCCCCGTCAATGACTTCTGACCAACCGAGTCGAGTCCCGCACGCCCGCCGCCGGCGGCCCCCCGGGACCCGCCGCGCGGACTCTCGGCCGGCGCGGACGCCGCCGCGCCCTCCGGGCGGTCACGGCCCGCCGCACTCCCTCCGGCACGGCCCCGGCAGGAGAAAAGGTCGCGGGGAATCGCGACCGGCCAGTGCCGCGACGGCCACTGTGTACGTAAAGTGAGATCCCACTTTCTGGGGTGCAAAAACGAATCTTGGGTAGTAATGTCAAAAATATCAGTCGATCTGGACGCCTCATGATCGACTGTTTCGGCACGCACGTGGAGCCCTCACCTCTGCGTCGTACGCCTGCGGCGTGACAGCCTCATCGCATGCAAAGGTGTTTCCACGATTCGAAGCTCGCTCGCGGATATTTCCCGGCCCCGAAGCAGAACGGTAAAGGCATGAGGATCTCTGGAGACAGCACCCCAATACTTCCCTCGAAGATCAAGGATCTACAAGATATCCCTCTGGCCGAGGTGGCCGGACTCGAAGCGGTCACGTTGAGGGTCCTGGCAGCGTCGACGGACCTGCGGCGGGTCTCTGTCGCGGCTTTCAACTCCTCTGTCTGATCGGCCGGCCGAGGGATTCTAGGGAGCCCGTCGTGCCGTTCCGGCAGTTCGTGCTCAAGGTTTCGAGCAGGTGTGACCTCGCGTGTGATCATTGCTATGTATATGAACACGCGGACCAGAGCTGGCGCCGCCGCCCCAAAATCATCTCTCGGGAGACCCTGGCGGCGGCGACCGCTCGCATCGCGGAGCACGCGCGGGCACACGCGTTACCCGCCGTCCACGTGGTCCTGCACGGTGGAGAGCCCCTTCTGGCGGGCCACGCTTTTCTCGAAGAAGCGATCATCGGCATTCGCCGTGCGATGCGCGGAATTTGTGAAGTCGATCTGCGCGTCCACACGAACGGCGTGACACTCGACGAGGAGTTCTGCGAGATCTTCGCCGCGAACGACGTCCGTGTGGGCGTCTCCCTGGACGGTGATCGCCCGGCCAACGACCTGCACCGTCGTTACGCCGACGGCCGTGGAAGCTACGACCGGGTGGTGCGCGCGGTCAACCTGCTGCGCGGAAAGTACCGGGGCATCTACGCGGGACTGCTCTGCACGATCGACGTCAGGAACGACCCGGTGGCGGTCTACGAGGCGCTCGTCGCCCTCCAGCCGCCGATGGTCGACTTCCTGCTGCCGCAGGCGACCTGGGACCACCCTCCGATGCGCCCGGATGGGGACGCCACCTCCTACGCCGACTGGCTGATCGGCATCTTCGATCGGTGGGTCAAGGACGGTCAACCGGTTCGTATGCGCATCTTCGAGTCCATCGTCCGTACGAGCCAGGGGGGGAACAGCCTCACGGAGGCCCTGGGGGTGGACGAGTGCGATCTCGTCGTCATCGAGACCGACGGGGAGTACGAGCAGGCCGACTCGCTCAAGACCGCCTTCGACGGGGCTCCGTCCACCGGACGCGACGTCTTCGGCCACAGTCTCGACGAGGCGGCCCGCTCTCCCAGGATGTCGGGCCACCTGGGAGGGCTGGAAGGGCTCTGTGACACCTGCCGGGCGTGCCCCGTGGTCGAGAGCTGCGGCGGCGGCCTGTACGCCCACCGCTACCGGACCGGCAGCGGGTTCCTCAATCCGAGCGTGTACTGCGCGGACCTCATGAAGCTCATCACGCACGTCCGTTCCCGCACCCGGGTGCGGGACGAAGCGGGCGGCGCTCCCGCGACGCACGCGATCCCGCTCGCCGACCTGGACGCCCTGGCGTCGGGCTACGGCGGTGGCGACGCGCTCGCGGTCCTCGCCGAATCGCAGAAGAGCCTCCGCCGCGCGCTGGTCGCGTCGGTGAACGAGATGGCCGGTCCCGCCGTGTCGGAGGCGTGGAAGCTGCTCACCGTGCTCGACCGCGAGCACCCCGGTACGGTCCAGGAGGTGCTGGACCACCCCTATGTACGCGTCTGGTCCGTCGGATGCCTCGAACAGGGTCGCCGGGCGACGGCCGAAACGGGATATCTGGCCAACATCGCCGCGGCCGCCGCCGTCCGGGCGGGTGTGACCACGCGGCTGACGGTCTCGGTACCCGGCGACGCGCTTTACCTGCCGACGCTGGGCTCCGTGGCGACCGGCCAGGTGGGAGAGGCGATCGTCGAGACCCGGTCCGGCGCGTTCACCGTCACGTCCGGCGACCGGCACTGGGACATCCGTCCCGGCGAGCCCGTCGCGACGTACGGGTGGCATCCGCATCGCCTGCTGACCGCCGGCGGGATGGCCGTGGTGCTGGACGACGTCGACCCCTTCAGGGACTGCTACGACCTGCGGGTCTCGTCACGCCTTTCCGCAGGGCGCCTGGCCGGGTGGCGGGAGATGTTCGCCGGCGCCTGGGAGCTGATCCAGCGGGACCACCCCGCCTATCTGCCCGCGCTGACCGCGGGACTGCGGGTGCTGACCCCGCTGGAGGCCTCGCGCGACGGCAGCCAGGTCAGCGCGACCGCGAGGCAGGCTTTCGGCGCGATCGGCGTCGCGCTGCCCGCCGGTCCCGAGCAACTCGCCCTGCTGATGATCCACGAATTCCAGCACGTCAAGCTCGGGGCGATTTTCGATCTTCTTGATCTGTACGACGAGAACGACGTCACGCTCTATCGAGCGGCCTGGCGAAAGGATCCACGGCCGCTCGACGGTCTCTTGCAGGGGGCCTACGCGCATATGGCCGTCACCGATTTCTGGAGGGTGCGCAGACATGCCCTGACCGGGGCTTCCGCCGAGTCGGCGACGGCGCGATTCCTGCACTGGCGCGAGGCCACGGCGGACGCCATCCAAACGCTCGCCACGTCGGGATCTTTGACCGCCCTGGGCGAGCGATTCGTCGGGGGAATGCGAGCTACGGTGCAATTGTGGGCTGGTGACTGATTCAGATGATCACCCAGGCCCGTGTGATTCCCGGCTCATGCTGCGCGGCCACGCTGAACTGTTTATCGTGGCCTACACATGAGCACTTCCGCGCCCGGCTTCCTATGATGTGGGGTGGACCGCCGCGAGGGTCTGGAGAGCCCTATGTCAGACGGATCGTTGTCCGGTGACGGAGCCGACGGGCCGTACTTCTTCCTGAGCTACCGTCATATCGGCCACATCGGGATGGAGACGCCCGATCGCTACGTCGTCGAGTTCTACCATGATCTATGCAGCCACATCATGCAGTTGACAGATCATCCCGATGGGGTGGCGGTCGGCTTCATGGACCGTGAAATACGGGGTGGCAACCGCTGGAACGACGACATCATGCGAGCACTCGCCACCTGTCGCGTCTTCGTACCGCTCTACCAGCCGAAATATTTCAAGAGTGACTTCTGCGGCAAGGAATGGGATGCGTTCTCCCGCCGCGAGGAGCTTCACCGGTCGAGAAGTTACAGCCCGTTCACCGCCATCCTGCCCGTGCTCTGGGCTCCCGTGGATCTGCAGCGGATCCCCAAAGTCGCCAGCGAGCTTCAGGTGCGACACCCTCCTCCGAGCAAGGACGCCATGAAGGACTGCCTCTACTGGCTGGCCGTCATGAAGGACTTCCACAACGGTTACATCAGCGCCACTCTGGAAATAGCGGCAGCCATCGTCGACATCGCGACCAGCACGCGATTGGAGCCCTGCGAACCGACCGTTTTCGTCGATCTTAGGAACGTCTTCGATGAGTGATCTTGGGCAGCGCGAGAGCGGGCGGGAATCGGCGCCGGGAGCCGACGGCCGGAACCCGTATTTCTTCCTCAGCTATGAGCCCACACCGAAGTACGGCCCCGACGACATGGGCGACCCGGACATGTGGGTGGTGTCGTTCTTCGAGAAGCTCTGCGCGGTGGTGAGCGAGTCGGTCGGTCTTCCGCTCGCCGCAGTCGGTCACCTCGACAGGGAGCGTCCGCGCACCGGCTGGTCGGCCCGCACGGCCACGGCCCTTGAGACCTGCAAGGTCTTCGTCCCGCTCTACACCCCGCGCTATTTCGCCAGCGAGCGGTGCGGCCGGGAGTGGTCGGTGTTCGCACGGAGGATCGAGCGGTCGGTCGGCGAGTTCGAGCCGATGAACGCGATCGTTCCCGTCTTGTGGGTCCCGACCCCGCTGCCGAAGCTGCCCACCGCCACGGAGCCGGTGAAGTTCGAGTCCTCGGCGCTCGGAGAGACCTACCAGAGGCTCGGCCTCTACGGGATCATGCGGACCGGTCTGCGCGACGAGTACGAGATCTCCCTCCGCAGGCTGGCGCAGCGCATCGTCGAGGTGGCGGAATCGGCGCGGGTCCTGCCCGGGAGCGAGGCGAACTACCACTTGGCGCAGAACGCGTTCACGGGATACCCCCGCCGTAAGCTCCAGATCATCCTGGCGCCCGCACCGGCCTCGTCGCCCGATGACCGGAGCGACGCGTATTACGGCGGTGGGGACAGCGAATGGAATCCGTATTATCCCCACACCAGTACCTCGCTTGCGGAGTACGCGACCGATCTGGTCCGGAACCTTGAGTACGCGCCCGAAGTCCTCACATTTCGCGAAAGCTCTGACCAGGTGCTCGGCACGGTCGTTCCCACGGCTCCGGCGGTGCTGATTGTCGATCCCTGGGCGGCGGGGGATCCCGAACTGCTCGACCAGCTCCGGCAGCTCGATGACCTGGAAAAACCGTGGATCGACGTCATCGTCCCCTGGAATCGCGACGATGAGCGAACAAATGATGCGGAAGCGGAGCTGGTGGGAAAACTGGAGAATGTTCTGCGCCGCAGGCTTCTCGAAGGGCGGATGAGCTCTAGGATCTCCGCACGGGACACCTCCACGATCGAGGAGTTCGGGCGAACCCTGCGTGCCGTGGTGCATCGCGTCGGCAATCAGTATCTGAAGCATGCGACCGCCCATCCCCCCGCTGGTCTCCATGCCAAGCGTCTGAGGTTGAGGGGTCCCGATGGAGCGGACGATCTGATAAATGGTGAGGATTGAGATGAGTGGCGTCCAAGAGGGACAAATCATCACCTTCTACTCTTACAAGGGTGGAACCGGACGCACTATGGCGCTGGCGAACACCGCCTGGATCCTCGCGAGCACCGGACGGAAAGTCCTGACCATCGACTGGGACCTGGAGTCTCCGGGTCTGCACAAGTTCTTCCACCCCTTCCTGACCGCCGGCATCAGCGACATGCCGGGGGTCATCGAGATGATCCAGGAATACGCCTGGGCCGCCGTGCTGGACGAGCCGCGATCCGACGACTGGCACAAGGAATACGCCCAGGTCTCGCCTTACGTCACCACGCTCAAATGGAGCGAGTTCCCCGGTGAGGGCCGGCTTGATTTCATGTCGGCCGGGCGCCAGAACCGTGACTACTCATCCCTGATCGGCTCGTTCGACTGGGACCACTTCTGGGAGCAGCTCGGCGGGGGCCTGTTCTTCAACGCCCTCCGCGCCGACGTGAAACAGAATTACGACTACGTCCTCATCGACAGCCGCACCGGCCTCAGCGACATCGCCGAGATCTGCACGATGCACCTGCCCGACGCGCTGGTCGACTGTTTCACGCTGAGCGACCAGAGCATCGAGGGAGCCGCCAACGTCGCCCGTGACGTGAGCAGGGCGGACACCAGGAACATCGAGATCTTCCCTGTGCCCATGCGGATCGAGGAGGGGGAGAAGGAGAAACTCGACGCGGGGCGGGCGTACGCATGGAGCAAGTTCGACAAGTTCCTCTCCGGCGCCGGCAAGCCGATCCTGATCGCTACTGGGCGGCCGTGGAGATCCCCTACAAGCAGTTCTACGCCTTCGAGGAGACCCTCGCCGCCTTCGGCGACCTTCCCGGATCGCCGCGGTCGATGCTCAAGGCCTACGAGAGCCTCACGGAAGTCGTCACCAAGAGCAAGATCAGTGCTTCGCCGATCGACGAGAAGCTCCGATCGCGCTACAGAGGTCTGTTCACCCGGGTCAGGCCGGTCGCCCCCGGTGACGTCGTCCTGAGCTACGTGCCCGAAGACCGCTTGTGGGCCGACTGGTTGCACTCGCTGCTCACCCGGGCGGAGTTCCGGGTCCACATGCGGCCGGAGACGGCCGTGGAGCCGTCCGGCTCCGGTCCGGACCCGAGACCGTCGACCACTTCGTCGCGGTCGTCTCACCCGCCTACGTACGCGCGCCGCACATCCGCGAGCTGTGGAGAAGCCTGTCGAGCGGGCACAACCCCGGTCCGCATCCCATCATCGTGCCGGTGCGGGTCGCGGACATCCCGCACCTGGCGTCTCCCTTCAGCGACCCGCCCTCTGTCGACCTCGTGCGCGCCGACGAGGACCAGGCGACCATGGCGCTCATGCGGATCCTCGGCCAGTCGCGGCGGGACGTCCAGAGCCTCACCGCGACCTCGGCCGCAGGGCCGCGCTTCCCGAGGACCAAGCCGGTGACGACCAACCTGCCGGCCCGCAATCCCCTGTTCACGGGACGGGGGTCGCTGCTGGAGAAGCTGCGTGACCAGCTGATCGGAGGGAGCACCACCGCGGTTCTGCCTCAGGCGCTCCACGGGCTGGGAGGCATCGGCAAGAGCCAGGTCGCGCTTGAGTACGCTCACCGTTTCCTGGCCGACTACGACGTGGTGTGGTACGTCCCGTCCGCCCAGCCGGCTCTGGCCATTCCCGCCCTGGTCGAGCTGGCCAAGGAGCTCCACATTCCGGTGGGAGAGAACCTCGACGACGTGCTGCAGGCGCTACGCCGCCAGCTGCGGCGGAGCGAGACCCAGCTGCGCTGGCTCCTGATCTTCGACAACGCCCACGAGCCGGCGGACATCGAGAACCTCATCCCCGGCGGCTCGGGGCACGTCATCGTCACGTCCAGGAGCCAGGTGTGGTCACAGGTCGCCACGCCCCTGGAGGTGGACATCTTCACCCGCGAGGAAAGCGTGCAGCATCTCATCCAGCGGGTGCGCAAGCTGAGTCGTGAGGACGCGGACACGGTGGCCGAGTCCCTGGGCGATCTTCCGCTCGCGATCGAGCAGGCGGCCGCCTGGCTGCAGGAGACGGGGATGTCCCCTGCCGAGTACGTCGCGCAGCTCAAGACCAAGATGTCGCAGGTGCTGTCGCTCAACAAGCCGGCCAACTACCCCACGCCCGTCGCGGCGGCCTGGGAGGTGTCCTTCGAGGAGCTGCGGCAACGCTCCCGGGCGGGGACCAGGCTCCTGCAGCTGTGCGCGTTCTTCGCGCCGGAGGCCATCTCCATCGACATGCTGTACAGCGACGAGACGGTGCGCGCGCTGGTGCCCTACGACCCGGCGCTTCGCGAGAAGCTCGTCATGGGCCGGGTCATCCAGGAGGTCAGCCGGTTCGGGCTGGCCCGGCTCGACCAGGCCACCAAGTCCGTGGTGGTCCACCGGCTCGTCCAGGGCATGGTCCGCCACCGGATGACCGACCTGGAGAAGATCGAGGCGTCCCGGGAGATCCACAACATCCTCGTGGGCGCGCGCCCCCGGCCCGCGGAGGTCGACGACCCCGAGAAGTGGCACCAGTACGACGCGATCTGGCCCCACCTCGACCCTTCGGGGGCGATCGAGTGGGGAGAGGAGGCGACCCGCAACCTGCTGATCGAGCGCGTCCGCTACCTCTGGCTCCGTGGCCAGTTCGAAGCGGCCATCGAGCTGGGCATGAAGCTCGAATCGGTGTGGACCGAGCGGTTCCCGGCTCTGCGGGACCGATTGAACGGCAGGGCCACCTCGTCCGACGACCTCGAGTTGGAGACGGTGGAGCGGCAGATTCTCCACCTGCGCTTCCAGATGGCGAACGTCCTGCGGTCCCAGGGAAGCTACCTTGAGGCGCGGCGAATCGACACCGAGGTCCTGGCGCGGCAGCGGGCCGTGCTCGGGGAGAACCACCCCCACACGCTGATGACCGCGGGCGGGCTTGGCGCCGACCTTCGCGCCCTCGGGGAGTATCCCGCCGCGCTGGAGATGGCGAGGGACACCTTCGACCGCCTGAAGGAGTGGTTCGGGGAGGACCACCCGCGCACCCTGTCGGCGGCCAACAACATGGCCGTGTCGTTGCGGCTGGTGGGCCGGTTCGCCGACGCGAGCGACATGGACGACGACACCTACGAGCGCCGTGTCACCGTCCTAGGGCAGAAGCATCCGAACACGCTGTTCTCCGGAGCGAACCTCGGCGGTGACCTGCGCGACGCCGGCCAGTTCGCCAAGTCGGTAGAAATGCTGAAAGAGATGTACGAGCAGCACCGTACGGTTCTCGGCGAGGACTATCCGTACACGCTCCGCGCCGCCAAGAGCCTCGGCGTCTCGCTGCGGAAGGCCGGGATGTACCAGGAAGCCTTCCAGGTCACGCAGCAGACCAGCAAGCTGTTCGAGAAGGTGTACGGGCCGGACAGCCCGGACACCCTGGTGTGCCTTGTCAATCTGGCGTCCGACGTGGCCGCGCTCGGCGACAAGGCCAGGGCCCGGGAGATCGTCAAGAACGTGTGGCAGGAGTTCCGGCAACTGCTCGGAGTCGACCACCCTTACACGCTGGTCGCCGCGAACAACCTGTCGATCTACGTCCGGGAGGCCGACTCACCGGCGGAGGCCGCGGAACTGGCCTCGGCCACGTTCCGTCGCATGAGCGTCAAGCTGGGCGAGACCCATCCCTACACCCTGTGCTGCGCGATCAACCAGGCGAACTGCATGGCGGACCTTGAGGACTGGCAGGGAGCGCTCGACCTGGAGCGCTCGACGCTCGACAAGCTGCGCGAGACCCTGGGTGAATCGCATCCGGACACCCTCGCCTGCTCGGCGAACCTCGCGGCGACGTTGTTCTCGATCGGGCTGGGGAAGGAAGCTCAGCAGGTACGCGCGGACACGCTGAAAGCCTTCCGTGAGGTTCTCGGCGAAAGCCATCCGCTCCTGGGCTTCCTTGAGAGCGGCCGGAGGATGACCCTGGACCTGGAGGCTCTGCCCGTCTGATTCAGCGGCCGTCAGATTCAGTCGCCCTATGATTCAGCGGCCGTCAGATTCAGAGGAAAGAGGCCCTGTCCGCGGTCAACCAGGCGAGAATGCTCGGCAACGCATAGAGAGCCGAGAAATGTCCCACGGCGGGTTGGATGAGGGCCTCTGCCTTGGGTATCCGCTTGGCCAGCCACTCCGTATGCCGCACGGGAGAGAAGACGTCTTCTTCCCCGTGCCAGAGCCGGACGGGGATCGAGATGTCCGCAGGGTCGAATCCCCACGCCGACCGGAATGCGACTCCGTCGTCGATCCACCCACCTGCCGAGATCTTCAGTGCCTCCACGTAGCCCTCGGACAGCGATTTGCGGACCACCGAGTTCGCGACGATGCGCCGATCGGACTGCGGCAGCTCATGGAAGAAGCCGCGGATCAGGCGGGTGGGTAGCTGCTCAAGCTCCTCGGTGACCGGTTCGAGATAGTCGGCCAGGTGTGACGCCCCCAACTCGGCGGCTTTGTACTCCTGGATATTGGACTCCGCCATATCGCCGAACCAGTCGAGGTCTTCAGCGTCCGGCGGGGCCAGCGTCACCAGGGCGGCGGCCCTCGTGACCCGATCTGGCAGCAGCGCGGCACACGCCAGCGCGTGCGGCCCCCCGCCCGACCTGCCCACGACGGCGAAACGCTTGAGCCCCAGTTCGTCGGCGACCGCCTTGACCTGGAACGCGCCATCACTCACGCGGCGGTCCTCGGCGCGGCTGGAGTCGCCGTACCCCGGCCTGTCGAAGCAGATCAAGCGGATCCGCTGGCGGAACAGTGACGCCGTCTTGGGCAATGGGCCGATGCGGCATCCGGGAGTGCCGTGGAGAAAGAAGACGGGTGTGCCTGACGGATCGCCCAGCTGCGTCACCGCCAGCTTGCCACCACGCGAGTCGTCGATGAGAGTCGTTGGCACACCGTGCCGCGTCGGCACACTGCCCATCGTGGGCATCTTGTGCGTGGTCGGCACGTCTCTCCCTAACTGAAAGCGTTGTCACGCCGAGAGAACCGCACACGGTCGGTGAGAACTCACCGAGGCGCTTCCCGGCATGTAACCGCACAACGCACGTGGTCTGATGCAGGCGTGGCACGACAATAGAACGTGCCACATGGGCCTGTTCGGCACCGTGAGGACGTTCTGGTGACGACCCCGCTGAACTACAAAGCAAAGGTCCCCTCGACCTTACGCGGCCTGGGTAACGGTTACGATACCGCCCGCGCGGTCAAGGGGACCCCTATTCAAGTTCCCACTTCTCCTCATGGTCGCTTTGGGGGACAGTGCGTGAGGATTTTCCGTTCAGGCGTTCCCATAGCGGAGTGGATCCGATTCCGTCTCCGCCACCTCTCCACTGTTTCACGTGACCGCTGAAGTGTCCGTATCTGGAGTGCCAGGCTCTGGTGACCCGGGCATTCCCGTTCGGTATCGCGGGCGCGGGCGATCAGGCGGCGTCGTCATCGTCACCGGAGGGCAGGCGGGCGGTCTACGCTCGCGGGTATGAGCGTGGAGATCGAAGGTCGCTGGTCGCACGAAGACCACTGCTCGGCGTTTGAGGCCGAGCTCGGCCGGTTCGCCGGTGTCGTGGAGAACGCCGACCCGGCGGCGAAGGTGCCCACCTGTCCGGGCTGGACCATCGCCAAACTCCTCAAGCATGTCGGGATCACGCACCGATGGGCCGAGCACCTCGTGCGTCATCCTGTCCACGAGCCGTTGCCGACCCGGGACGTGCCGGTCACCCTGCCGGACGACGACACGGGCTATCCGGGCTGGCTGGCGGCGGGGGGCGCGTCCCTGGTGCGCACGCTGCGGGAGGCCGATGGCGACACCCCGGTCTGGGCGTGGGGAATCGACCAGCACGTCCGCTTCTGGTCCAGGCGGATGCTGCACGAGGGCACCGTCCACAGGGCCGACGTCGAGATCGCCCTCGGGCGCGAGCCTGCGATCGATTCCAGGGTCGCCACGGACGGCGTGGACGAGCTCCTCGGTAACCTGTCTGTGGCCACGTGGGTGGCCGCCAGCCTGAAGGAACTGGGGGGAGACGGCGAGGTCCTGCACTTCCACGCCACGGACACCGCTGACGGGGAGTGGATGGTCACGCTGGGACCCGAGGGCTTCTCCGCCCGGCACGGTCACGGCAAGGGCGACGTCGCCGTGCGCGGAACCGCGAGTGACCTGCTGCTTCTCCTCTACGGCCGCCTCGCGCCCGAAGGCGGCCGCTTCGAGGTGTTCGGCGACCGGGAGCTGCTCGGCCGCTGGCTGGAGAAGACGGCCCTCTGATCGTGCAGCTCGTGATCTACGCGCCGGGGCGGGCCGTGGGCGGCTGTGCGCGGGACGGTTGACCATGGCTCCCGGACCCTTCCCCGCGGCGGCCGGGGAGCCGCCCGAGTCCTTCCTCGCCGTGGCCGGGGAACTGCTCGCCGTGCCCTCGACCGCCGACCGTCCCGACGAGCTGCGCCGCGCGCTCGACCTCGTGATCGACTTCGTCGGACCGGGTTTCACGGTGGAGCGGTTCGAGTCCAATGGCAAGCCCAGCGCGCTGCTGTACCCGGGCACGGCACGACAGCGCTTCAGGGTCATCCTCAACGCCCACCTCGACGTCGTGCCCGCTCCGCCGCACCAGTTCCTGCCCCGCCGCGAGGGCACCCGCCTTTACGCCAGGGGCGCCCAGGACATGAAGGTGTCGGCGCTGGTGGAGGCACAGGTCTTCCGCGACCTCGCCGGCGGCCTGCCGTACCCGATCGCGTTGCAACTGGTCACCGACGAGGAGGTCGGCGGGCGCGACGGCACGCGGTACCAGCTGGAACAGGGCGTCACCGGCGACTTCGTGGTCATCGGTGAGGGCAGCGGACTGCGCATCGTCACCGACTCGAAAGGGATGCTGGCCGTGAACCTCACGGCCGTCGGCCTGAACGCCCACGGCGCCTACCCCTGGCTCGGCGACAACGCCCTGATCAAGCTGCACCGGAGCCTGGACAACCTGCTGACCCGGTATCCCGTCGCGACCGAGGAGATCTGGCGTACGACCGTCAACGTCGCCGCGATCGAGACGCCGGGCGCGGTCCGCAACCAGGTGCCGGCCCTGGCGGAGGCGTGCCTGGACATCCGCTTCCCTCCGGAGGACGCGGACCTGAACGGCAGGAGCGTCCAGGAGATCACCGCGTACCTGGCGACCTTCTGCGAGCCCGGCGTCACACCCGTCGTCGACCACGTCGACGTGCCCCACCACGCCGATCGTGACCGTCCGGAGGTGCGCATGCTCCAGCGGGCCACGCTGGACCAGGGCCACCAAGCCGAGCTTCTCCGCAAGCACGGCGCCGCCGACGGCCGCTTCTACTACCAGCGAGGCATCGACGCGGTCATCTTCGGCGCGGGCGGCGACGGCCAGCACGGCCCGGAGGAGTACGCCGACCTCACCACGATCACGCCGTACTACCGGGCGCTGGTGCGGTTCCTCCGGGGTTTAGAGGGCATCGCGTGAATGGATGATGCGCTTCCAGCCGGGCCCGAGGGCGCCGGCGTACGCCGCGCGCTCGTGGGCGAGCTCGGCCCAGCTCTCCGGTCTCTCGGCGACCGCCAGGCAGTCGCTGCCATGCAGGCCCCACACCTCCGCCTCCACCCAGCACAGCCGTCTGTATTTGCGCGGGGACATGACCTGTGAGCCGAAGTCCCATCCAACGGCCGAGACCGGCCTTCCGGAGAACTGCCTCGCGGCCCGGTCGACGTACGCCTGCCGGGTGACCGTCTCCGGATGCAGGAACGAGAGGTCGAACCCGTTGAGGCCGAGGCCGAAGGCGGCCAGGCCGTAGAGGAAGGTCGAGCGTATGCCCCTTTTCGCGCAGAAGGCGGCGATCCTCTCCGCTCCTCCCATGGTCCCGGCGTACGACAGGACGTACAGCCGTTTCAGCGTGTGGGACTCCAGGTAGCGGCCGACCGCCGCGACGACCGTCGCCCCGGAGGCGACGGTGTCTCCGATCAGCAGCGTCTGCGCGGGCGCCTCGATCTGGGCGTACGAGACCTCGACCCGCGCGGACTCCGCGGACACGGCCACACGCGAGGTGGCGACCAGGTTCAGCGGCAGGTTGTGACCGCACTGCTGGGCCACGGCGTCGCCGAGCTGGTAGACCAGCCCCTTGCTCAGGATCATCAGCTCGGCCGTGTCGTCAGGGTGATACTCGTCGGCCAGATGGCGGACGAATTGGCGGCTCGACTCCAGGCACGCCCGCCGGAAGTCCGTTCCGACGAGGTTCCGGTCGAAGAGCATGCGTTCCAGAGCGCTGTTGCGCACCACGTACAACCGGGACGCGTCCGTTCCCGCCTTGATGAGCTCCGCGGTGCTGTCCTCAGCATCGAGGATCACCTGGTCCTCCTTATCCGGTCATCCAGGGATTCGGTCGAGCTGTCGCAACGCCTCCAGCATGGGGATGTCGGCTCCGAGGACGTTGTCGCGATATTCGTCGATCGCCCTTCCGAGCCAGCCGGGCACGTGCGCCAGCCGGGGGAGGGCGTTGGCGTCCACGATGCGCGCCAGCTCCTCGCCGGCGGCGAGGAAGTCGTCGGCGATGGCCGCGGAGAGGGCGGCGACATGCGGATGGACGTAGTCGTGAACCGTGACCCCGCGGTATTCGAGCGTGTCGGCCCGGTATTTGGAGTTCGGCGGCGCCACGACGATGACGGGCGTGCCGAAGGTGCCGGCCGCCGCCATCTCGACGCCGATGCCGAGGCCGCGCCTCTCGCGCGCGTCCACGATGACCGCCGTCGCGACCATGACCTGGTACATGTCTCGACCAAACTGCCCAAGGGTGTTGTTGGGGTCGGTGATGGGGTCGTCGGGATTCAGGAAGACGACCTCGTGGGGTGCGGCTCCTTTGGCGACCTCCGTTCTCTCCGTGTCGGACCAGGTGAGCTTCCTGCTGTCGGAAGCCCCCTTCGCGATGGACCCGGAGCAGTACACCGAAAGCTTCATTGGTGTTCCCTCGCCGTTCGTTCCGCCCGCGACGGACCTCGCGCGGGGTGAGCGGAACGGTCAGCCGGGCATTCGGGCCAGCTGGTCGGCCACGACCGCCACGTTGGACAGTGCGTCCCCACAGGTGACGGCCGGACCGAAGTGTCGAGACCTACTGGCGCCGATGATCGCGAGCCTGAATGCGTTCGCCGAGCCGCTCCCATACAGCAACGACGTAATCATGCCGAACTCGGCGCTGGATCTCAGAAGAACGAGCTCCTTCCAGCTTGCCCCACGGTGAACGAAGTGATCGACGCGCAGCCAGTGCAGCGCGAGGTCGAGGCGGCGGGACGACAGGACCCGCCCCTTCATGTCCTCCATCGAGTCGTCCAGCTCACACGAGAGCCGCCCGATCGGCAGGTCGGTGAGGATCGCGGTGTCCAGGTCGCGTACGTAGGAGCGCAGGTAGGCGGCCGACAGGAACAGGCCGAGGAGGCTGTCGGCGTCGTCCGGCACCGGTCCGGGCAGCGTCCGCTCGACGAAGCGCTTGACGAACGCCTGCCCTTCGAGCCGCTCGGGTGACTTGGCCATGATGCGTGCCACGCGCTCGTACGGGCGGTGCCACGCGCGCGCGACCGCGTGGACGACGCCCGACAGACCGCCCTCCGGGGCCAGCGCCGCGCTCCACTGGTCGGCGATGCCCGCGGACGTCGGTTTCCCGAAGTGCGGGTACCACGCCAGATCGGGCTCGATGTGGACCCGGTGCGACGTCGAATAGGGATTCCTCTCGTCCCGGCGATACTCCCGGACTTTTGTGTCCTGGTACGCCGTCAGTTCCGGGGTGCGGGATGTATGGCGTATCAGGCCCTCGTGGATCAGCGGTTCTATACCGGCGAGGAAAACGTCGAACCACGGCAGCTCGAACATGTACGACGAGGGGAAAATGAGATAGGCGTCCGTCAGGAGCACCGCCAGCCGGGTGGCCCTCAGCGCCTGTGTCAGAATTTGGCCGACGTCGCCTCTGGTCACGTCCTTTCCGTAACAGGCGAGGATCTCGGGGTTGACGTACTGGATGAACAGCGACCGCTCCCGCCGGTAGGAGCCCTCGTCGGCCGTGGCCGGCCTGTCCATCAGGATGTTCACCGACAGGTCGCGCGCCGCGGTGAAGGCGTCGCGCCGTGCCAGGACGCGCTGGACCACCTGTCCGGGGGGCTCCCGCTCAACCTTCATCGTCGTCGTCCACCTCCGGGAAGACGACGTGCTGGTCGCGGCCGGCGGTGTAGGAGTCGCGGCCCGCGGTGATGTGCTGCACCACGTTGAAGGAGTCCCGTGCGGTGAGTTGCCGCACGTCACGGACGAACTCATGCAGTTCGGGGGCGGCTTCTCCGTGCTGGGAGAGGAAGGCGGCCAGGAGCGTCGCCCAGCGCCGGCGCTCCTCGTCGACGGCCGGCTCCAGCGGGCCGGAGGACGATCGCAGGCGCTGCGCCGTCTCGTCGAGCTCGCGTGCCAGCTCCGCCTGGTCGACTTCACCGTGGCGGCTGAAGATCATTGAGAAGCGCGCCTTGACCGCTTCCCAGGTGTCCTTGGTCATGGCCTGGACCAGTGCTGTGCCCGCGGCGGCGGCGAGGCTGACCAGGGCGGGGTCCATCGCGGATACTCCTTCGTTGCGATGCGTTCCCCACCGGACGGCTTGATTGTCAGGCTAGTATGCCGCGCTCCGTGACGCTTTTCCAGGCCTTTGTAAACCGCGTTTGTCAGCGCCACGGCAACGACGCCCGCACCAACGACCTCCCAGCATGAGGCATCGCAGAAGATCTTCCAGGAGCGCAAGGAACTGATCCCTCGCGTCTTCCAGAAGGTGCTGCACGTCACCCGGTACCCGGCAGTCAGTGGTCCGGGTGGGTGGTGCGGGTGAGGAGGAGGGCCACGTCGTCGTACTGCTTGGGGAGGGCGGCGATGATGGCGTCACAGGTGGACTCCAGCGTGTCGCGGGGGGAGCTTAGCGCCTCCTTCAGGGCCGCGATGCCGCTGTCGATGTCCTGCTCGCGGCTCTCCACGAGCCCGTCGGTGTAGAGAGCGAGCGTGCTCCCGACGGGGATCCGCACCTCCGTCGTGGTGAAGGCCCGGGAGAACGTGGGGTCGCCGAGGCCGAGGGCCAGCCCCGACGGCAGGGCGAGCACGGAGGCGGTGCCGTCGGGATGGACCAGGATCGGCGGCGGATGGCCGGCGCGCGAGAGGGCGCAGGTGCGGGTGGCGAGGTCGACGGTGGCGTAGAGGCAGGTGGCGCACTGGATGGAGTCCATGTCCTCGGCCATGCGGTCGAGTCGGCGCAGCACCTGGTCGGGCGGCAGGTCGAAGCCGGCGAACGCCCGTACGGCCGCGCGGAGCTGGCCCATCGCGCCGGCGGCCACCGCGCCGTGTCCCATGGCGTCCCCGATCACCAGGGCGATGCGGGTCTCGGACAGCGAGATCACGTCGTACCAGTCGCCGCCCACCGTCATGGCGCTCGCGGGCAGGTAGCGGTGGGCGACCTCCAGGCCGGGCGGGACGGTGAGCGTGCGGGGCGCCAGGTCCTGCTGGATCGCCTGCCCGGTGCGGCGCTCGCGGCAGTAGAGCCGGGCGTTGTCGATGCAGATGGCCGCCCGGGTGGCGAGGTCCTCGGCCAGGGTCCTGTCGTGGTCGTCGAAGCGGGGACGGTCGGCGGTGCGGCTGAAGGCGATGAAGCCCAGCACGATGCCCCGGGCCGTCAGCGGCGCCGCGAGGAACGAGGTCTTCTCAAGAACGCTGATCGCCGGCCCGCCCAGCATGCCCGTGATCCGGTCGAGCTCCTTGATCTCCAGATCGGCCATGGTGTAGACGATGGCGGTGTCGCCGATCATGCACCGGTTGGCCGGGTGCCGCGCGCCGTAGTGGACGATCTCGTTGGCCGGGAAGACGGCACGCCAGTCGCACTCGCCGGAGAGGGCCTCGCCGCCGCGGCCGGGGCCGAGGCGGATGGCCAGCCGCCGGACCCTGACCGACCCGTCGGCCGCGAGGTCGGGGTAGAGCTCGTCCCTCAGCAGGCCCTCGACGATGTAGAGGCTGGCCGCGTCGGCGAACCTGGGCACGGCGATGTCCATGAAGTCCTCGGCGGCCTGCCGAGGTTCGAGCGAGGCGCCGACGTGGGCGCTCAGCTCGTTCAGCAGGGCGAGGCGGTCACCGGCCGCGTCGCCGGCGTCGGAGCGCGGGGAGGTGTCCATGGCGGTGACCATCACCGCGCCCCACGCGCCGGGACGGGCCAGCGGCTCCCAGCTGAACGCCACGTCGTGGACCCGGCCGTCGGCGCACGCGACGGAGAGGATCTCGCTCCACCGCGCGCCGGCGCCCACCTGGGCGAGGACCCGCCTGACGGTGTCACGACGGGTGGCACCGAGCAGCAGATCGCAGATGTCATGGCCCAAGGCCCTCGCGGGAGCGTGGCCGAACAGCCGGGTGGCGCCGCCGCCCCACTCGGTGACGCACCCCCGCCCGTCGAGAACCAGAGCGGCGAACCCCGCCAGCTGCGCCATGCCGGGGCGTGAACCCCACGGGTCGTCGACCGGCGACCCCGATCTCGCCGCACCCGCCACCAGACCCCCCTGGGAAAAAGATGGACATCACGTCCGGGCCGCTTGAAGGCGGGGGCTCCTTCCCCAGCCAGGTCTGCGCCCATCTGCGGCTACCGTCAGTAAAGTAGCATCTACTCTTAGCTGTCCTTCGCGAAAACTCCTCAAAGCCGGCCGCCGGGCGCCCCGGCGACGGTCTCCGCGCCGGAGAAAGGCCTCCGCGCGTCCCGAACCGGGCGGTGGTCCTGATCGCACGTCCGATCGGCATGGTGAGAACGCGAGCCGCCGTTGCCCTCCGCGTGACGCTTGCCCGCCTTTGGCCTGGTCATTGCCCGGCCGACCGGTCGATCAGCGGGCGTCGCCGCCGTCTCTGAAGCGGAAATCCTCCTTCGTCGGCGGTCCCGCCAACCGGATATTTCGGATATAACCTACCTGTGATACATGTTTCTCGCCTGCGCAAGGTCTACAGCACCGGAGTCGTCGCGATCGACGAGGTCGATCTCGACGTACGGGATGGTGAGGTCTTCGGTGTGCTCGGGCAGAGCGGCGCCGGCAAGAGCACGCTCCTGCGCTGCGTCAACCTGCTGGAACGTCCGACGAACGGCACCGTGACGGTCGCGGGCCAGGAGCTCACCTCGCTCGATCTCGCAGGGCTCCGCCGCGCCAGGCAGCGGATCGGCATGATCCACCAGCACTTCGCCCTGCTGTCCTCACGCACGGTCGCGGGCAACGTCGCGTTCCCGCTGGAGGTCGCCGGAGTGCCGCGCAGGGAGCGTGGCACGCGGGTGGCCGAGCTCCTGGAGCTGGTGGGGCTCCAGGGCAAGGCCTCGGCCTACCCCGCCCAGCTCTCCGGCGGCCAGAAGCAGCGCGTCGGCATAGCCCGCGCCCTCGCCGCGCGTCCCAAGGTGCTCCTGTCGGACGAGGCGACCAGCGCGCTGGACCCGGGGACCACGCAGTCGATCCTCGCCCTGCTCAAGCGCCTCAACGCGGAGCTCGGCCTGACGATCCTGCTCATCACCCACGAGATGCAGGTCATCAAGAGCGTCTGCGACTCGGTGGCGATCATGCGCGACGGCCGAGTCGAGGAGTCCGGCACGGTAGCGGAGCTGATCGCGCGGCCGGGGTCGCTCCTCACCCGCGAGATCTTCCCGCTGCCCGAGCCGGCCCCGCCCGGCAGCGTCACGGTGACCTTCGCCGGGCAGGCGGGCGAGCCGGTCGTGTCGAGCCTGAAGTTCGTCAAGGACAAGCTGGCGCCCGCCGCCGGGCTCGAACTGGACATCGTCGAGTTCACCGACTACGTGCAGCCCAACGTCCAGCTTCAGGAAGGCCAGCTCGGCGCGAACTACTTCCAGCACCGCCCCTACCTGGCGGACTTCCTCAAGTCCAAGGGAGGCAAGGAGATGACCTTCGTCCAGGCGGTCCACCTTGAGCCCCTTGGCCTGTATTCGAAGAAGGTCAAGAGCGTCGGCGAGCTGGCCGACGGCGCGACCGTGGCCGTGCCGAACGACGCCACCAACCTCGGACGCGGCCTGAAGCTGCTGGAGGACAACGGCGTGATCAAGCTCAAGCCGGGCGTCGGCACCGCCGCCACCGAGCGCGACGTGGCGGAGAACCCCAAGAACCTCCAGTTCAAGCCGCTGGAGGCCGCCCAGCTCCCGCGCTCGCTGGAAGACGTGGACGCCGCGGTCATCAACGGCAACTACGCGCTGGAGGCCGAGCTCAAGCCCGCCTCCGACGCCCTGGTGCTGGAGAAGGCCGCGGACAACCCCTACGCCAACGGCCTGGTGGTGCTCAAGGGCCAGGAGGGCGACCCCCGGGTCAAGAAGCTGGCCGAACTGCTGGCCGGGCCCGAGGTGAAGAAGTTCATCGAGGACACCTACCAGGGCTCCGTGATCTCCGCGACGTCCTAGCCGGTCTCGCCTTCGGAGGTCTGCCGGCGGAGGCCGTCGAAGGCGATCTTGCAGACGGTGTCCGCGAGGGCGTCTGCCCCCATGCCGCCGCGCGGCCGGTACCACTCGGTCAGCGAGTTGACCAGCCCGAACACCAGGCGGCTCGCGACGGCGGGATCCACGTCGGGCCGTACGTCCCCCTCGGCCTCGGCCCGCTGGACCAGCTCGGCCACCAGGTGGTCGAACCGGCGCCGGCGGGCCAGGGCCTGGCGCTCCACCTTGGTGTTGCCGCGCACCCGCAGCAGGAGCGTGACGAAGGGGAGCCGCTCGACCAGCACGTGCACGCTGCGCCGTACGAGATGCTCCAGCTTGTCGATCGCGCGGCCGTCCATCGCGGCGACCTCGTCCGCCGCCTCGAACAGGCCGTCGAGGGCACGGTCGACGGCCAGGCGGAGCAGCTCGTCCTTGCTCGCGATGTGGTGGTAGATCGCCGACTTGGTGATGCCGAGCCTGCGGGAGAGGTCCTCCATGCTGGTGGCCTCGTATCCCCGCTCGTTGAACACCTTGACCGCGACGGCCAGCAGCGACTCCAGGTCGTAGCCGGGGCGGCCTCGTCGCGGAGGGGTGACACTCACCGCTGATGTCCCCATCGGTGTCACCGCCTTGCATACTGACCGAATGGACGGTTAGAAATGATTTGTCGTCAGTTAAGGGTTGTGGTTCCGCCGCTGTCAAGGGACCCCTCGAAGCTGGGGAGAACGGGTAGGAGCGGAGTGGCGCCCGATGGCGCCTGTCCGATCTTTACGGCCGACTTGATGGGGAGGTCAGCATGGCCCCGCTCAGCAGCTATGTCACCGGTTCCTGGCATGTCCCGGGTGACGAGGGAGCCCCGCTGCACGACGCGGTCACGGGGGAGGAGGTCGCCAGGATCTCCTCCGCGGGGGTCGACTTCAGGGCGGCGCTCGCGTACGGGCGCCGCGCCGGCGGGGCCGAGCTCCGCGCCCTCACCTTCCCGCAGCGGGCCGGGCTGCTGAAGGCGCTGGCCTCCCACCTGCGTGAGCACCGCGAGGAGCTGTACGAGCTGTCGCTGCGCACGGGGGCCACGCTGGGCGACTCGAAGTTCGACGTCGACGGCGGCATCGGGGTGCTGTTCTCGTACTCCAGCAAGGGCAGGCGCGAGCTGCCCGGCGACACGGTCTACCTCGACGGCGGCGTGGAGCCGCTCGGTAGGGGCGGGTCGTTCGCCGGCCGGCACCTCTACACGTCCATGCGCGGCGTCGCCGTGCAGATCAACGCGTTCAACTTCCCCGTCTGGGGTCCGCTGGAGAAGCTCGCGCCCGCGTTCCTGGCCGGGATGCCGTCGCTGGTCAAGCCGGCGGGCCAGACCGCCTACGTGACCGCGCGGCTCGTCGAGCTGATCATCGCCTCCGGCATCCTGCCGGAGGGCACCCTGCAACTGGTCTGCGGGAGCGCGGGCGACCTGTTCGAGCACCTGACCGAGCAGGATCTCGTGGCGTTCACCGGCTCGGCTTCCACGGCCCAGAAGCTCCGCACCCATCCCGTCGTCGTGGGACGCTCGGTGCGCTTCAACGCCGAGGCCGACTCGCTGAACTGCTCCATCCTCGGCCCGGACGCCGTTCCCGGCACCCCGGAGTTCGAGCTGTTCGTCAAGCAGCTCGTGACCGAGATGACGGTCAAGGCGGGGCAGAAGTGCACGGCGATCCGGCGCGCGTTCGTCCCGGCCGGCCTGCTCGGCGAGGTGGCCGAGGCCGCCGCCGCCCGGCTGGCGAAGGTCACCGTCGGCCACCCGGCCGACCCGTCCGTACGGATGGGGGCGCTGGCCGGGCTCGGGCAGCGCGAGGAGGTCCGCCGCGCGCTGAAGGCCCTGATCCCGGCGGGCTCGGTGGTGTACGGAGACCCGGACCGGGTCGAGGTCGTCGGGGCCGACGCCGAGCGGGGGGCGTTCATCTCGCCGGTGCTCCTGCGCGTGGACGACCCCGATCGGCCGGAGCCGCACGAGGTGGAGGCGTTCGGCCCGTTCAGCGCGCTCATGCCGTACACCTCGGCCGAGCAGGTGATCGGGCTGGCCGCCCGGGGCCAGGGCAGCCTGGTCGGGTCGGTCGTGACAGGGGACGCCGCCTTCGCCCGTGAGGTGGTGCTCGGAACCGCTCCCTGGCACGGCCGCCTGCTGGTGCTGGACGCGGAGGCCGCCAAGGAGTCCACCGGGCACGGCTCCCCGCTGCCCGTGCTCGTGCACGGAGGTCCGGGGCGGGCAGGGGGCGGGGAGGAGATGGGCGGCATCCGGGGCGTGCTGCACCACATGAACCGCACCGCCGTCCAGGGGAGTCCGGCGATGCTCTCGGCGATCACCGGCCAGTGGGTTCCGGGCAGCGAGCGCACGGTGACCGAGGTCCATCCCTTCCGCAAGCACCTGGAGGACCTCAGGCCCGGCGACACCGTGATCGCCGGCCCCCGGCGGGTCGGTCTGGAGGACATCGAGCACTTCGCGGAGTTCACCGGCGACACCTTCTACGCCCACATGGACGAGGAGGCGGCCAGGGCCAACCCGTTCTTCGACGGCAGGGTGGCCCACGGCTACCTGATCGTCTCGCTGGCGGCGGGGCTGTTCGTCGACCCCGACCCGGGGCCGGTGCTGGCCAACTACGGGCTGGAGAACCTCCGCTTCCTCACGCCGGTCTACCCGGGGGACGAGCTGACGGTCACGCTCACCGCCAAGCAGATCGACCCGCGTGAGGGCGCCCCGTACGGGGAGGTTCGCTGGGACGCCGACGTGACCAAGCAGGACGGGTCCTCGGTGGCGAAGTACGACGTGCTGACCCTGGTGGCCAGGCGCGAAACCTGAGTTCAGGCGGCCTGTACGGCCCTGCGGGCTTGCGTTGCGGACGGTCGCTGAGCGAGACTAATAACTGACCGAATGTTCGGTAAAGGGTGGCGGAGTATGGCTGACCTCGAAGGGCACTTCGACCGCACGATCGAGAGGGACCAGCGCGTCGAGCCGCGCGACTGGATGCCCGAGGGCTACCGCGCGACGATGGTGCGGCAGATCGCCCAGCACGCCCACTCGGAGATCATCGGGATGCAGCCCGAGGGCGAGTGGATCACCAGGGCGCCCTCGCTGCGCCGCAAGGCGATCCTGCTCGCCAAGGTGCAGGACGAGGCCGGGCACGGGCTCTACCTCTACTCCGCCGCCGAGACGCTGGGCGCCGACCGCGCCGAGCTGACCACGATGCTCATCGAGGGGCGGCAGAAGTACTCGTCGATCTTCAACTACCCGACCCTGACGTACGCCGACGTGGGCGTGATCGGCTGGCTGGTCGACGGCGCCGCCATCTGCAACCAGGTGCCGCTCTGCCGCAGCTCCTACGGGCCGTACGCGCGCGCGATGATCCGCATCTGCAAGGAGGAGTCCTTCCACCAGCGGCAGGGGTACGAGCTGCTGATGACCATGATGAGGGGCACCGAGGCGCAGCGCGCGATGGTGCAGGACGCCGTGGACCGCTGGTGGTGGCCGTCGCTCATGATGTTCGGCCCGCCCGACGACGCCTCGCCGAACACCGCCCGGTCGATGGCGTGGAAGATCAAGCGGCACACCAACGACGAGCTGCGGCAGCGGTTCGTCGACATGAGCGTGCCCCAGGCCGAGGCGCTCGGCGTGACGCTTCCCGATCCCGGCCTGCGCTGGAACGCCGAGCGTGGTCACCACGACTTCGGCGAGATCGACTGGTCGGAGCTGAAGCGGGTGATCAGCGGTGACGGTCCCTGCAACGCCCGGCGGATCGCCGTACGCCGGGCCGCGCACGACAACGGCGACTGGGTCCGTGAGGCGGCGTCCGCCCACGCGCGCAAGGCCGCGCACCGTGACGCGGGCACCGTCGCGGCGGGCGCGGGGGCGGGAGGGGCCGCATGAGCGCCTGGCCGCTGTACGAGGTGTTCGTCCGGAGCAAGCGGGGGCTCAACCACGTTCACGTGGGCTCGCTCCACGCCGCCGACGACGAGACGGCGCTGCGTCACGCCCGCGACCTCTACACGCGCCGCAACGAGGGCGTGAGCATCTGGGTGGTGCGCTCCGACCAGATCGCCGCCACCAGCCCCGACGAGAAGGACGCGTTCTTCGCGCCCAGCGGCGACAAGGTCTACCGGCACCCGACCTTCTACTCCATCCCCGACGACGTCCCGCACATGTGAGGCCGCGATGCCTTCCACGGACGACCTTCACGAGCCGGACTCGGGGAATCCTCACGAGCCGGACTCGGGCAACGCTTACGAGGCGCTCAACGAGGCCGACGACCCCCGCTGGGCCTACGGCACCGGGTTCGCCGACCCACTGGACGGGGTCGGCACGCGGCTGCCCGACGGCGTGGACGGCGCCGACCTGGCGGCGTACTGCCTGATGCTCGGCGACGACGCGCTGATCATGTCCCACCGCCTGCAGGAGTGGTGCACGCGCGCGCCGGAGCTGGAGGAGGAGGTCGCGCTGGCCAACATCGCGCTCGACCTGCTCGGGCAGGCGCGGCTGCTGCTCTCGCGCGCGGGGGCGGCGGAGGGGACGGGCCGCGACGAGGACGCCCTCGCGTTCCTCCGCGAGGAGGGCGAGTTCCGCAACGTACGGCTGGCCGAGGCCGAGAACGGCGACTTCGGCCAGGCCGTGGCCCGCCTGCTGATCTTCTCGACCTGGCGGCTGGCGCTGCTCGACAGGCTGACAGGGTCACGTGACCCGGTGCTGGCCGCGGTGGCGGTCAAGGGCCTGAAGGAGGTCGCCTACCACCGCGACTACGCCGCCGGATGGGTCGTACGGCTCGGCGACGGGACGCCGTACTCGCGCGAGCGCGTGGTCGCGGGGCTGGAGTCGGTGTGGCCGCTCGTGGCGGAGCTGTTCACCCCGCACGAGGTGGAGCTGCGGCTGGCGGCGGCGGGCGCCGGGGTCGACCCGGCCGATCTCCGGGAGGAGTTCGACGCCGTCCTCGACCAGGTCCTGTCCGCCGCCACCCTCGCCCGCCCACCGGACCCCGCTGAGCCAACTGACCTCGCTGGGTCGCCGGATCTCGCTGGGCCGCCGGACCCCGCTCGGTCCCGAGACGCCGTGGCACCGGCGGCCGGGGGGAGGTCCGGCGTTCACACCGGCGCGCTGACCGGGTTGCTGGCCGAGATGCAGAGCGTCGCCCGCGCGCACCCGGAGGCGACATGGTGAGCGCGCGCGAGGTCGCGGAGCGGGTGGCGGATCCCGAGCTGCCCATGCTGACCCTCGCCGACCTGGGCATCCTGCGTGACGTCTCGGAGGTCGCGGGGGGAGGCGTGATCGTCACGATCACCCCCACCTACAGCGGGTGCCCGGCGATGGCGGCCATCCGCGCCGACCTGTCCACGGCCCTTCGCTCGGCCGGATACGCCGACGTGCGGGTCCGTACCGTCCTGTCGCCGGCGTGGACGACCGACTGGATCAGCGAGAAGGGCCGGCGGAAGCTGGCCGAGGCGGGCATCGCCCCGCCGGGCGCGGCTCCCGTACGGGCGCGCGGGCCGGTGCCCGTGACGCTCGGCCCGAGCCGCAGGCGGCTGAGCTGCCCGCGCTGCGGGTCGGACGACACCGAGGAGACGTCCCGGTTCGGCCCCACCGCGTGCAGGGCCCTGTGGCGCTGCCGCGCCTGCCGCGAACCGTTCGAGCACGTCAAGGAGCTGTGACACGCCATGGGCGAAGGCGGGAGGTCGTGGTCATGACCGTGGCCGGGGTACGGGCGCGGCGGCGTGCCCGGTTCGCCACGCTGCGCGTGGCGCGGGTGGACCGGCTGTGCGAGGACGCCACCGCGATCACCTTCGAGGTGCCGGACGAGCTGGCGGAGGAGTTCGCCTTCCTGCCCGGCCAGTCGCTCACGCTCCGGGCGATCGTGGACGGCCGCGACGAGCGGCGGTCCTATTCCATCTGCGCTCCGGCGGGCGGACCCCTGCGCATCGGGGTCCGCGAGATCCCAGGAGGCATGTTCTCGACGTGGCTGGTCCACCAGCTGAGGCCCGGGGACCGCGTCGCGGTGCTGCCGCCCAGCGGGACCTTCACCGCCGACCTCGGCACGCCCGCCCACCACGTGTTCGTCGCGGCCGGATCGGGCATCACCCCCGTCCTGTCGATCGCCTCCTCGGTGCTCGCGGCGACCCCGGGAAGCGGCGTGACGCTGTTCTACGGCAACCGCGGCGCCCGCACCATCATGTTCGCCGAGGAACTGGCCGACCTGAAGGACACCGCGCCCGCCCGCGTCGAGCTGGTCCACGTGCTCTCCAGGGAACCGCGGGAACCCGAGCTGTTCACCGGCCGGCTCGACGCGGCCAAGCTGCGCGTGCTGCTCCCCGCCCTGACGTCCGTGCCCGATGTCGGCCACTGGTGGCTGTGCGGGCCGCACGGGATGGTGCTGGACGCGCGGAAGGTGCTCGCCGAGCTGGGGGTGCCGGAGGAGCGCGTCCACCACGAGCTGTTCTACGTGGACGAGCCGCCGCCCGAGCCCGTTCGCCGTGAGGAGGGGCCCGGGGAGGGCGCCACCGCCGAGGTGACGGTGATCCTCGACGGCCGGGCCACCTCCACCGTGCTCTCGCGCGCGGTCACCGTCCTTGAGGGCGCGCAGCGCGTACGGCCCGACCTGCCCTTCGCCTGCAAGGGCGGGGTCTGCGGCACCTGCCGCGCGCGTGTGGTCGATGGGGAGGTGCGGATGCGGCGCAACTTCGCCCTGGAACCCGCCGAGGTGAGCGCCGGATACGTGCTGACCTGCCAGTCGGTGCCGGTCTCCGGCCACGTCACCGTCGACTTCGACACGTGAGGCATGCGGCCGATCGCCCCAGGTCAGGTGAGGGCTTGGGCCGCACGGCTCACGTGTCCGGCTGTGGGCCGACCGCTCAGATCGAGATGCGCTCACCCGCCAGGAGCGCGCCGAGCCGCTCGACCGTCGGGCGGGACTCGATGTGGAGGCGCGCGACGTCGAGCCCCTCGTCGGCCAGCACCACGAGCAGGGCCTCCTGCCCCACGGCGTACACGACGATGTAGCCGCCGCGGCAGCGGATCACGACCTCGCGCAACTCGCCCATGCCCACTTCGTGGCCCGTACGCTTGCCGAGGCCCAGAGCCGCCGCGGAGAGGGCGGCGAGCACCTCCGGTCGCGCGCCCTCGGTGTCCGCACTGACGAGCAACCCGTCGACCGAGGCGACGGCGGTCTCCAACACCCCCGTCGTCCGCTCGCGAAGTGCCCGCAATTCCGCCAGCACAGCTTCATGGCTCATGGTCTGACCTTTCCTGGTTACGTCACTGCAGGTCCTACGTCCTCGCCGCCCGCCTAGTCCTCTTCGCCTGCCATGGGTTCTTGGACGTTCCGGATGCCGAGCAATCGCCGGGGCAGGGACGGCCTGCTCGCCGCCGTGGCCGGCGGCACTTCGCTGACCTTGTTCGTCCCGCGATGGCGCTGGGGGAGTGACGCGGCCTTCGAGCTGTCCCCGCTCGCGTCCTGCCGCGTGGCCCGCCGGCCGGCAGGGGGGCCCGCGGAGCCCGGCGCGTCCACTTCGAGCAGTCCCTCGCCGGCCATGCGGGCGATCTCGCTCATGATCGCGAAGACTCCGCGCCCGAGAGAGAAGGCGATGTCCCGTGGTGTGCGGCGACCGTTGGCCTTGAGCAGGACGGCGTGGCGCGACTCCTCCGCCTGGAGCAGAGGCGGCGTGGACGGTGGTACGGCCAGCGGCCGGGTACGGGTGGACACTCCGAGGTCCAGCCAGGCGGTGGCGGCGGCCAGTCTGCGGGCCGTCTCGCGGGCCAGCCGCTCCGGGGGGATGCCCGGCGTCACGGGAAGCGAGGGAAGGAGGTCGTCGGGGCGGGCGGGTTCGGTCTCGCACGCCTCGACGCCGCACAGGGCCATGGCGAACACCGCGTCGAAGACGGCCGTCAGGCAGACCGTCTCCAGCCCGGCGATGCCGATGATCCCGCGCTCGACCAGCTCGGCGGCGAGCCGTCCCGAGGGGGCGCCCGCGGCGTAGGCCGTCGTCCAGTCGGCCTCGCTCACCCGGCCCGAGCGGAGCAGCAGGGATTCCGGCCCGGGGGACGCCGCTGTGGTCGCGGCGATCACCAGGCCCTGCCGGAGACAGATGGTGCCGCCCGGACTGCCTTCGACCCGAAGCAGCCCCGAGAACCTCTCCTGCCCGCAGCGGAGCAGCGCCGGGCCGATCGGGTCCGCGCCCGCCGTCGGCGCCGGTCCGGTGGGGGTGGGTCCAGAGGAGTCGAGGTTCTGCCCGTTCACGTGATCCCGTCCGGTACGAGGCGGCTGCCCGCTGGGTCACATGCGTCGACGAAAGGATGGGGTGCCGCAGGTCCCGTCGGTCGCCGGAAGGCGGTGAGTATGTCCGAAACTCCACTTTTCACCGTCAGGCCGGTCATGCCTTCGGTCATGAGGGAGGGGCTGTCGGTGTGCGCCTGTATGGATCGAACATTCAGGCCGGCCACCGGGATTCCCTTCACTATGGGGGGATCGTAAGGGTACTTTTAGGCTGCAACAATCACAAACGGGTGAGTCTAGGCACGCCTGGGTCATCAATCCGGTTGACCGGAAATGCGGAGTCACTCGCCGATCCGAAAGAAGTCCATGAACATCGAAACCGCCCTCAAAGAAGCCTTGGCCATCGACGGGGCGCTCGGCGCGGCACTCGTGGACTACGAGAGCGGCATGTGCCTCGGCACGATCGGAGGAGGTCGTGACCTCGACATGGAGGTCGCGGCGGCGGGGAACACCGAGGTCGTCCGGGCCAAGGTCCGCACCCTGGCCTCGCTCGGGATCGACGACTCGGTCGAGGACATTCTGATCACGCTGAACCAGCAGTACCACATCATCCGGCTGGTGAACGGCAGCGGAATCAACATGTTCATGTACGTCGCCCTCGACCGGGAGCGTGCCAACCTGGCGCTCGCGCGGCACAACCTCAAGCGCATCGAGCGCGACCTCGCCCTCTGAGCGCGACCGGGGTGCGCCGGAGGTCGGTGGCCTGAGCCCGCGCCTGTGCCCTCGGTCCATCGCGGAGCGGCGGGTCAGCGAAGCGGGGACAGGCGGAGACGCCGGCTCCGGCCCCGCGCGGTCAGCGAGACGTGGGAGAGAGGCTCCGCGTCGATCTTCCAGAACGTCTCCGGCGGAGCGCCAAGGACACCGACCACGGCCGCCCTGAGCACGGCCGGGTGGGTGACGGCCACCCGCGCGCCTCCCGCTTCGTCCTGTGACCCGAGCCACGCGGCGACGCGATCGACAAGGCCGAGCACCGACTCGCCGCCATGCGGGGCGGCGGCAGGGTCGGTGAGCCATGCCCGCACGCCCTCAGGGTCCTCCGCGCCGACCTCCGCCAGGGTACGGCCCGCCCACCGGCCGAAGTCGCAGTCTCGAAGGCCGTCGTCGGTCTCGGCCGTCAGACCCAGCCCGGCCGCGGTCTGGCGGCAGCGCAGCGACGGCCCGCAGACGACCCTTCCCGCACCCATCGCACCGCTTTCGGCGTGCTCCGTGGCCGGAATCGTCGTCGAGAACACGGGGGCCGCCTCGGCGGCCTGCCGCAGGCCCCGCGCGTCCAGTCCCTCGTCAAGGGGAAACGCGGACCGCTGGAGTGCTTCGGTAGAACCATGACATATCAGGATAATTCGGACGGTCATCCGTGCCCCTTTGGGAGATGGGAGGGGCAATTGTCTCCCCTCGACCCCATTGACGCATCCGAGGTGCGCACCGTAACGTCCAAGCGACATTGTTGACGGTGTGGGGAATCCAGCGAGACTCTGGTACGGCCGCGCCACTGTGACCGGTTCCTTCGGGCCCGGGAGTCAGACCCTCCGTCGTCACCGCCACCCACCATGGGACGCGTGATCCCGAGGAGGCAACACCCATGGCCCAAGCCGCCGTTCCCCATTCCCAGCCCGCTCCCATCAGCATTCCCGTTCGCGAACTGCTGCCCTGGGCGGTGTTCGCCGGCGTTCTGGCTCTCATCCTCGTCTACTTCGTGGGTGCGGAGCAGGGCGCCACCTCGCTGATCTCCGGGAACCTCGTGCACGAGTTCGTGCACGACGGACGTCACCTGCTCGGCTTCCCCTGCCACTGAGCCGGGGGACTGTCACAGCATGGTGAGAAACCTGCTGGTCCGCGGCATGCTCGCGGGCCTCGTCGCCGCCGCCCTCGCCCTGGTGTTCGCCTGGATCTTCGGCGAGCCCCAGGTGGGAGCGGCCATCACGCTCGAAGAACACGCCGGGCACGCGGCACACGCCACAGAGGCCGTCGCGGAGGCCGCCGCGGCGGAACCCGAGCCGGTCAGCCGCGGCGTGCAGTCGACCGTGGGCCTCGCCACGGCCCTGGGCGTCTACGGCGTCGCGGTCGGCGGCGTCTTCGCGCTCGTGTTCGCCTTCGCCTACGGGCGGCTCGGGGCCTTCGGGGCACGGGCCACCTCGGGCCTGATCGCCCTGGGCGCGTTCGTCACGGTCGAACTGGTGCCGTTCCTGAAGTACCCGGCCAACCCGCCCGCGGTGGGCGACCCCGGCACCATCAGCCGCCGGACGGTCCTGTACTTCGCGTTCGTCCTGATCTCGGTCCTCCTCGCGGTCGCGGCGGTGTACGCCGGCCGCCGGCTCGCCCCCCGTTACGGGAACTGGAACGCGACGTCGCTCGCGATCGCCGGGTTCCTCGTCGCGGTGGTCGTGGTGTGCCTGCTGATGCCCGCGGTCGACGAGGTGCCTCCCGGCTTCCCCGCCGCACTGCTGTGGAAGTTCAGGCTCGCCTCACTGGGCACACAGGCCATCGTGTGGAGCGGCATCGGGCTGACGTTCGGCGCGCTGGCGGGGCGTGCGCTGTCCCCGTACCGCGCACCGGTGTCCTCATCCGCCATCTGAGCAGGTCACCCGTGGTCACGAGCCACGGCGAAAGGACATCGCGACATGCTTGACCGGCCTTCGAGGGCCGCACGCCACTACCCGTTCACCGCCGTCGTGGGGCTCGACAGCCTCAAGCTGGCGCTGATACTCAACGCGGTCTCCCCGCGCACCGGTGGCGTGCTCATCCGCGGGGAGAAGGGCACGGCGAAGTCGACGGTCGTCCGGGCGCTGGCGGCGCTGCTGCCGCCGGTCGCCGTCGTCCCCGGATGCCGGTTCTCCTGCGATCCGGCCGCTCCAGATCCCGGATGCCCCGATGGGCCGCACGGCGAGGAACCCCTCGCGGCCGTACGGCCGGCGAGGCTGGCCGAACTGCCCGTCGGAGCGTCCGAGGACCGGCTGACCGGCTCGCTGGACCTGGAACGCGCGCTGACCGAGGGGGTGAGGGCCTTCGACCCCGGCCTGCTCGCCGCCGCGCACCGGGGCGTGCTGTACGTGGACGAGGTCAACCTGCTGCACGACCACCTCGTGGACCTGCTGCTCGACGCCGCCGCGCTCGGCATGTGCTACGTCGAGCGCGACGCCGTGTCCGTGCGGCACGCGGCGCGGTTCATCCTGGTCGGCACGATGAACCCCGAGGAGGGCGAGCTGCGGCCCCAGTTGCTCGACCGCTTCGGCCTGACCGTGGAGGTCACGGCCTCGCGCGACCCCGAGGAGCGTGCCGAGGTGGTACGCCGGAGGCTGTCCTTCGAGGACGACCCCGAGGGGTTCGCCGACCGCTGGGCGGGCGAGGAGAAGGATCTCGCCGCCCGCGTCGCCGAGGCGCGCGGGCGCCTGCGCGAGGTGACCCTGTCCGACGCCGCGCTGCGGAAGATCGCCACGGTCTGCGCCGCGTTCGGGGTGGACGGGATGCGCGCGGACCTCATCACCGCGCACGCCGCCGTGGCGCACGCCGCCTGGCGGGGCGGTGATGAGGTCACGGCCGAGGACATCCGCGCGGCCGTACGGCTCGCCCTGCCGCACCGCCGCAGGCGTGACCCCTTCGACGCGCCCGGCCTGGACGAGTCCGAACTCGACGACCTTCTCGGCGGCCAGGACACCGACCCCGATCCCGACGGCGACGGTGACGGCGGCCCGGACCCCGACCCCGACGGCGATCCCGGCGGCGGCCCTGACCAAGACCCGGGCCCCGGCTCTGCCCCGGATACCGGTTCCGGCGCGGATTCCGATGTCGGCTCGGATCAGGGTGCCGGCTCGGATCACGGTGCCGGCCCGGAGCACGATTCCGGTGGGGGAAGCCGGACGGCGGGTCCGGGGGCGTCGGCCGGGAAGCGGCCGGCACAGCCGGGCGAGCCCTACCGGGTGCGCACGCTGGCCGTACCCGGCCTCGGCACGGGAAGTCCGGGACGGCGGTCGCGCGCCCGCACGTCGTACGGCCGGATCTCGGGCTCGCGGGTGCCGCTCGGGCGGCTCACCTCGCCCCACCTGACGGCCACGCTCCGCGCGGCGGCCCCGTACCAGCGGGAACGCGGCAGGACCGGGCCCGGTCTGGTCGTACGGGCCGGAGACCTGCGCGAGGCCGTACGCGAGGGGCGGGAGGGCAACCTCGTCCTGTTCGTCGTCGACGCGAGCGGCTCCATGGCGGCACGGCAGCGCATGGGCGCGGTGAAGGGCGCCGTGCTGAGCCTGCTCCTCGACGCCTACCAGCGCCGTGACAAGGTCGGCCTGGTCACCTTCCGGGGCGCCGGCGCGGAGCTCGTGCTGCCGCCGACCTCGTCGGTGGAGGCCGGGGCGGCGCGGCTGCGGGCCCTGCCCACGGGCGGGCGCACCCCTCTCGCCCAGGGGCTGCGGCGGGCGGCCGAGGTGGTGCGCGTGGAACGGCTCCGCGACCCCTCCCGCAGGCCGCTGCTGGTCGTGGTCACCGACGGGCGCGCCACCTCGGGCACGGACGCCGACGTGCTCCGGGCCGCCGCGCTGCTCAGGGACGTCGCCGCCGTGGTGGTCGACTGTGAGAACGGTCCGGTGCGGCTCGGCCTCGCCGTACGCCTGGCGGCCCGTCTTGGCGGCGAGGCCGTACGGCTGGACCGGCTGGCCGCCGGCGGCCTCCGCGACCTGGTCCGCGAACGCGGAAAGGCGGCCTAGACGTGCCTCGGGAAACGGACATCGTTCAGGAAATGGGAAGGGCGGTCTAGACGTGCCTCAGGGGAAGCCGGCGGAGGTGCCGGACGACGGCCTGACCACCCGGCAGCGGCGTACCCGGCCTCTGGTGCTCGTCCACACCGGGCCGGGCAAGGGCAAGTCCACCGCCGCGTTCGGGCTGGCCCTGCGGGCGTGGAACCAGGGCTGGCCGATCGGGGTGTTCCAGTTCGTCAAGTCGGCCAAGTGGCGCGTGGGCGAGGAACGGGCCCTGGCGGTGCTCGGGGAGTCCGGCGAGGGCGGCGCGGTGACCTGGCACAAGATGGGCGAGGGCTGGTCCTGGACCAAGAAGCAGGGGACCGAGGACGACCACGCGGCCGACGCCCGCGAGGGCTGGGAGCAGATCAGGCGCGACCTCGCGGCGGAGACCTACCGGCTGTACGTGCTGGACGAGTTCACCTATCCCCTCAAGTGGGGGTGGATCGACGTCGAGGACGTGGTCGCGGCCCTCGCCGCCCGTCCGGGCACGCAGCACGTCGTGATCACCGGCAGGGACGCCCACCCGCGCCTGCTGGAGGCCGCGGACCTGGTCACCGAGATGACCAAGGTCAGGCACCCCATGGACACGGGCCAGAAGGGCCAGAAAGGCATCGAATGGTGATCGCCCACGACTCGTGGCCAGGCGGGGCGGGCGACCGGTGAGTGAGATCTCGCGCCTGGTCATCGCGGCCCCCTCCTCGGGCTCGGGCAAGACCACGGTGGCCACCGGGCTCATGGCGGCGCTGACCGCCAAGGGCTTCGTCGTGTCCCCGCACAAGGTCGGCCCCGACTACATCGACCCGGGCTACCACGCGCTCGCCTCCGGCCGTCCAGGACGCAACCTCGATCCCTGGCTGGTCGGGGACGATCTGATCGTCCCCCTGCTCGCCCACGGAGCCGCCGGGGCCGACATCGCCGTCATCGAGGGAGTGATGGGCCTCTTCGACGGCGCCGCCTCCCCGCACGGTTCATCCGGCGCGGGGGATTCCCGTGGTGGCGACCTCGCTTCGACCGCTCATGTCGCCCGGCTGCTGGACGCTCCGGTCGTCCTGGTCGTCGACGTCTCGGGTCAGGGGAGATCGGTCGCGGCGCTGGTCCACGGGTTCATGTCGTACGACACCCGCGTGCGCGTCGGCGGGGTGATCCTCAACCGGGTGGGCTCGCCGCGACACGAGCGGATCTGCCGCGAGGCGCTCGACGAGATGGGGATCGCCGTGTTCGGCGCCATCCCGCGCAGCGAGGTGGCCGCGACGCCGTCCCGCCACCTCGGCCTGATCCCGCCCGCGGAGCGCAGCGCGCGGGCGGTGGACGCGGTGGCCGGGATGGGAGAACTGGTGGCCGCCACCTGCGACCTGGAGTCCCTCGTCCGGCTGGCCCGCAGCGCGTCCACCCTCCCCGGTCGAACCTGGACGGCCCGTGAGGCGGTCGGCGATCTCACCGGGGCAGGCGCCGGTACGGACGTCGTGGTGGCGGTCGCCGGGGGAAAGGCGTTCACCTTCGGCTACGCGGAGCAGGCGGAGCTGATCGAGGCGGCGGGCGGCACGGTGGCCCTCTTCGACCCGTTGAGCGAGCAGAGCCTGCCCGCCGGGACGCGTGCCCTGGTGCTCCCCGGAGGCTTCCCCGAGGTGTACGCGGCGGAGCTGTCGGCCAACGAACCCCTCCGCCGGCAGGTCGCGGCCTTCGGCGGCCCCATCGTCGCCGAATGCGCGGGCCTGCTCTACCTGTGCCGGGAGCTGGACGGACGTCCGATGTGCGGGGTCGTCGCCGCGACCGCCGCGATGACCGGCACGCTCACACTCGGCTACCGGAGCGCCGTGGCCGTACGCGACTCGGTGCTGACCCGCGAGGGAGAGCGGTACCACGGGCACGAGTTCCACCGCACGCGCGTCACTCCGTCCGGCGACGCCGAGCCGCTCTACCGCTGGCGCGGCGGCGCCGACGGATACGGCGGACCGTCGCTCGCCGCGTCGTACCTGCACCTCCACTGGGCCGGTGCTCCCCACCTGGCCGCGAGGCTGGTGTCCCGTGCCCGGCACTAGCGGCCCCGGGCGCGCGTTCCCGGCACGGCCGGACACGAGCGGGCCGGTGGTCGTCGTCGGGGTGGGCGCCGACGGCTGGGACGGGCTGTCCGCCTCCGCGCGGCGGGAGATCGGCGCCGCCGAGGTGCTCATGGGCGGTTCCCGGCAGCTCGCCCTGGTGCCGGACACGGGCGCCGAACGGGTCGCGTGGCCCTCGCCGATGATCCCTGCCCTCCCCGGCCTCCTCGCCGAACGCGCGGACAGGGCCGTATGCGTCCTGGCCAGCGGCGACCCCATGTTCCACGGCATCGGAACGACGCTCGTCAGGCTTCTCGGCCCGGGCCGGGTCCGCGTGCTGCCGCATCCGTCGTCGGTCTCGCTGGCCTGCGCCCGGATGGGCTGGCCGGTCGAGGACACGACCGTCGTCAGCATGGTCGGCCGTCCGGTCGAGCTGCTTAACCGCGTCCTGCGACCGGGAAGCCGGGTGCTGGCGCTGAGCGCGGACGCCACCACGCCGGGTTCGATCGCCGGGCTCGCGACCTCAAGGGGTTACGGCGGTAGCGCGATGACCGTGCTGGAACAGCTCGGCGGCCCGCACGAGCGCCTGGTGAGGTCCACGGCCGCCCGATGGGAGGCGGAGGTGGATCCGCTGAACATCGTGGCCCTGGAGTGCCGGGCCGATCCGGACACGGCGGTCCTGGGGTCGGTCCCCGGCCTGCCGGACGACGCGTTCGAGCACGACGGGCAGCTGACGAAACGCGAGGTCCGCGCCGTGACGCTGTCCCGGCTGGCGCCCGTGCCCGGTGAGCTGCTCTGGGACGTGGGCGCGGGGGCGGGAAGCGTGGCGATCGAGTGGATGCGTACCCATCCGGCCTGCCGGGCGGTCGCCGTGGAGAGCCGTCCCGAGCGGGCCGCCCGCGTCGGGCGCAACGCGTCGGCGCTCGGCGTACCCGGGCTGCGGGTGGTGACCGGAACGGCCCCCGCGGCCCTCGCGGGCCTCGAACCACCCGACGCGGTCTTCGTCGGAGGCGGGAGCACCGCGCCGGGCACCGTCGAGACCTGCTGGAACGCCCTGCGCCCTGGCGGACGGCTGGTGGTCAACGCGGTGACCGTGGAGTCCGAGGCGGTGGTCGCGGCCTGGCACGCCAAGGTCGGCGGCGACCTCCTGCGAATCGCGGTCCAACGGGCCGGCCCGGTAGGCGGCTTCACCGCGTGGCGCCCGTCGATGCCGGTGACGGTGTGGACGGCGGTCCGCGGATGACACCGGGGCCGGGAACGGGCGACGCGGACGGCGGTCCGAGGACGACACACGTGGCGGGAACAGGCGTGAGGCAGGGGAGGCATGACGTGGCGGTGCACTTCATCGGGGCGGGGCCGGGAGCGGCCGATCTCATCACCGTGCGGGGACGCGACCTGATCGCCTCCTCGCCGGTCTGCCTGTACGCCGGTTCGCTGGTGCCGAAGGAACTGCTCGACTTCGCGCCGGCGGGCGCGCGACTGGTGGACACGGCGCGGATGACGCTGGACGAGATAGTGGAAGAGATGCTCTCCGCGCACGCGGCCGGGCACGATGTCGCGCGGTTGCAGTCGGGTGACCCGTCCATCTTCAGCGCCATGGCCGAGCAGATGCGCCGCCTGGACGCCGCCGGGATCCCGTACGACGTGACCCCTGGCGTTCCCGCGTTCGCGGCGGCGGCCGCCTCGCTGGGCCGCGAGCTGACGGTGCCGGGAGTGGGACAGACGGTGGTGCTGACCCGCACGTCCGCCCGCGCCACCGCCATGCCCGACGGCGAGGACCTCGGGACGCTCGGCCTCAGCCGTTCGACGATGGTGCTGCACCTGGCCGTCCAGCGGATCGACGCCCTGGTGGAGGAGCTGACGCCGAACTACGGCGCCGGCTGCCCGGTGGCGGTGGTGGCACGGGCGAGCCGTGACGACGAGGTCGTCCTGCGGGGGACCCTGGCCGACATCGCCGAGCGGGTGCACGAGGCGGGCGTGGTACGCACCGCCGTGGTCATCGTCGGCGGCGTGCTCACGGCCTCGGAGTTCCCCGACAGCCACCTCTACTCCACCGCACGCGAACGCGACTAGCGGTGCGCGGAGATCAGAAGGAGATCGTGATCGACTACATCCGAGACGGGGCGGAGATCTACCGCCGGTCTTTCGCCACCATCCGCGCGGAGGCCGAACTCGCGGGTCTGCCGGACGACGTCGCGCGAGTGGCCGTCCGGATGATCCACGCCTGCGGCATGGTGGACCTGACCACCGACCTCGCCTGGTCGCCCGGCGTGGTGTCCGCCGCCCGTACGGCCCTGCGTGCCGGGGCGCCGGTGCTGTGCGACGCGAACATGGTGGCGTCCGGCGTGACGCGCGCCCGCCTTCCCGCCGGGAACGACGTGCTCTGCACGCTGGGAGACCCCCGGGTGCCGGACCTGGCGCGCCGGCTCGGCACCACGCGCAGCGCGGCGGCGCTGGAGCTGTGGCGGGACCGGCTGGACGGCGCCGTGGTGGCCGTCGGCAACGCGCCCACCGCGCTGTTTCGGCTGCTGGAGCTGGTCCGGCAGGGGGCGGGCAGGCCGGCCGCCGTGCTCGGCGTCCCGGTCGGGTTCATCGGCGCCGCCGAGTCCAAGCAGGCCCTCGCCGCGTACGGCGACGGCCTCGACTACCTGGTGGTACACGGCCGCCGGGGTGGGAGCGCGCTGGCCGCCGCGGCCGTCAACGCGATCGCGAGCGAGGAGGAATGAGCGACAGCATGGACGACGATGCCGGGGGCACGGGGCGTGCCGAGGGGTCCGGGGGAGCTCAGGGTGGGGAGCGGGCTCTCGGACGTTTGTGGGGGGTGGGGCTCGGGCCCGGTGATCCGGAGCTGGTGACGGTGAAGGCCGCGCGCCTGGTCCGCCAGGCCGACGTGATCGCCTACCACAGCGCCCGGCACGGGCGGAGCATCGCCCGCACGGTGGCCGAGCCCTACCTTCGCGGCGACCAGATCGAGGAGGCGCTGGTCTACCCCGTCACCACCGAGACCACCGACCACCCGGGCGGCTACCGGGGCGCGATCGACGCGTTCTACGTGACCTGCGCCGAGCGCCTGGCCGCGCATCTCGACGCCGGGCGCGACGTGGTCGTGCTGTGCGAGGGCGACCCGCTCTTCTACGGCTCCTACATGCACCTCCACAAGCGGCTCGCGCACCGCTACCCGACCGAGGTGGTCCCCGGAGTGACCTCGGTGAGCGCCGCGTCGGCCGTACTGGGCCGTCCGCTGGTCGAGCGCGAGGAGACCCTGACCATCCTCCCGGGCACGCTGCCATCGGAGGAGCTCGCGGCACGGCTGGCCACCGCCGACTCGGCGGCGATCCTCAAGCTGGGCCGCACCTTCACCTCCGTACGCGAGGCGCTCGCGCGGGCCGGCCGCCTGGACGAGGCCTGGTACGTCGAGCGGGCGACCACCGGCGGGCAGCGGATAGCCCCGCTCGCGCGGGTCGACCCCGGTGAGGTGCCGTACTTCTCCCTGGCCATCCTGCCCAGCCGGATGGACACCCCGTCGCCGGTGCCCGCCGGTCCGGGCGCGGGCCGCACGGACACGCTGTCCCCGATGCCCAGGACGGCCGGGCCGGGGGGCGGCCTCGGGGAAGTCGTCGTGGTGGGGCTCGGCCCTGCGGGCCGCCACTGGCTGACTCCGGAGGCCCAGGACGCTCTGGCGACCGCCGACGAGCTCGTCGGTTACGGCCCCTACCTGGACCGGGTGGCTCCCAACCCCCGCCAGCGCCGGCACCCGACCGACAACCGCGTCGAGGCCGAGCGGGCGGCGCACGCGCTGGAGCTGGCGAAGGCGGGCTCCCGCGTCGCGGTGGTCTCCTCGGGTGACCCCGGAGTGTTCGCGATGGCAGCCGCCGTGCTGGAGGTGGCGTGCGAGCCGAGGTTCGCCGGGGTGCCGGTGCGCGTGGTGCCGGGCCTGACGGCCGCGCACGCGGTGGCCGCTCGGGCCGGTGCTCCACTCGGTCACGACTACTGCGTGCTCTCCCTGTCCGACCAGCTCAAGCCGTGGGACGTCATCGCCGGGCGCGTCACGGCCGCGGCACGCGCCGACCTGGTGCTGGCGATCTACAACCCGGCGTCGCGCAGCCGTACGTGGCAGGTGGCCGCGGCGCGGGACCTCCTGCTGGAGCACCGCGCCCCGGACACGCCCGTGGTCGTCGGGCGGGACGTCGGCGGCCCTGCGGAGAGCCTGCGCGTCACCACCCTCGCCAAGCTGGACCCGGCCGGCGTCGACATGCGCTGCCTGCTGGTCATCGGCTCCTCGACGACCCGCACGGTGTACCGGAACGGCCGCCCCGTCGTCTTCACCCCCCGCCGCTACCCCGCCTGAACGGCGCTGCCCGCCCCGGAGCCCAGCGACTCACGAGGCCATGGAGCCAGGTGAGGGCCTCTTCCGTGGTCTCCACAGCGGGGATCCGGGGGAGGGGCGGGCGGCGTACGACGACGACGGGGAGGCCGAGTTCGCGTGCGGCCGACAGCTTGGCCATGGTCATCGTTCCGCCGCTGTCCTTGGTGACCAGCACGTCGACGCGGTGCCGGCGCATCAGCGCCCGCTCGCCGTCCAGCGTGTACGGACCCCGGTCGCGCAGGAGGCGGCAGTGGCGAGGAAGCGGCGGATCGGGTGGATCGACCGTGCGGATCAGGAACCACAGGTCGTCCAGGCCGGCGAAGACCGGCAGGCCCTGGCGTCCGGTGGTGAGGAAGACCCGCCTTCCGAGCCCTGGCAGCGACGCCGCGGCTTCCGGCAGGGACGACGTCCAGTGCCAGTCGTCTGCGGCCTCCTGCCGCCATCCTGGCCGCCGCAGCACGAGCAGGGGGACCTCCGCCGCCGCGGTTGCGCGTACGGCCGAGGCGGTGATCCGTTCGGCGAACGGGTGGGTGGCGTCGACCACGGCCCTGATGCCCTGTTCGCGCAGCCAGTCGGCCAGGCGTTCTGGCCCGCCGAACCCCCCGACGCGCACCTCGCCCTCAGGAAGGCGGGGATCGGTCACACGGCCCGCGAGCGAGGAGATCACGCGGACCTCGGGACGGGCCGCCAGCGCCGCCGCCAGCGCCCGCGCCTCACCCGTCCCCCCGAGAACGAGCACGCCTGACCTCACCAGACGCCCCTGTCCACGGACACGAACCCGGATCCCTCCATCACGCCCCGGACCGTCTGGACGTGCCGGCCACCTGGCGGGCCGCGGTGACCGCGGCCGTCGTCTCCTCGATGTCCTCGCAGTGCAGGCTCCGGCCGCCGGCGTCGACACGGTAGCCGTCGCCGGTGGCCACCACGAGTACGGCCTGCCCGGCGGGCCGTCCGCACCGGCGCTCGCACCCGGCCCAGTGCACGCGAAGCACACCGGCGCCCGGCGCGCGGGCGGTGGTCGCCTGGATGTGCGCGATCGACGCGGCGTCCGCCTGGACATCGGAGAGTGACTTCGCGCAGCCGGGTCGTCCGGTGCAGGCCGTGACCCCGGTCCACGGGGAGGCGGGATCGGTGACCAGGCCGGTGGCCGCGAGCCTGGACAGCCATGACTCCGCGTCCGCTCCGCTGACGCCGGGCACGACGGCGCCACGCCATGGCGTCAGCCGGATCTCGCCGTCGCCCGCCTGCGCCGCCGTCGCCAGTGCTCGCGCCTGGGCGCCGGTCAGCCGGCCGAGCGGCGGCATGACGACGAGCGCGACCCGGGGGACGGCCCTCTCCCCGGGCCCGGGTACGGCCCCCCGCGCGGGCCGGTGTACCAGGCCGAGCGGCGGCGAAGACGGCACGTCCGGGGAGACCACCGGCACGGGGCCGTGCTCCCCGGACCCGGTGGGGCCGTCGGCGTGGGCGGGCGTCCCGACGCGGGCGGAGCCGCCGAGGTGGGTGGCGATCCTCGCCGGGCCGTCGTCGAGTTCGGCCATGCGCCAGGCCGTCGAGTTCTGGGCGGTTCGTTCGGCGAGGAAGGCCTCAGCCGCCGCCATCATCGCGGATACCGCCTGTGTCGGGGCGAGGCGTACTCCGTGGTCCTCTCCCGCCAGGAGGAGCGCCCCCTCGACCGGCTCTCCGCCGGCCGGCGCGGGGATCGGGACGAAGGTGAGGTCGGCCTTGAGGGCGGGCAGGTCGCCTCTGCCGTCGTCCAGGGCGAACAGGAACCGGCCGGGCAGTCCCGCGAGGGCCGGGCGGGAGCACAGCGCCTCGTCCAGTTCGCGTACGAGCGGTGCCACCTCGATCAGGCCGCGACCGTCGAGCCCGGCCATGGGGGAGGCCAGGATGTTCCGCACACGTTCATGGGTCGCGGAGGGGAGCAGCCCCGCGGCGGCCATCCTCGCGGCGAACGCGGTCTCCCCCTCGGCGTTCAGCCCTCGTACCTGCACGTTGGCACGGGAGGTCAGCTCGACCACCCCGGAGCCGAGGGACGTGGCGGCGGCGCCCAGCTCGCGCAACTGGGCGGCGGTGAGGACGCCACCCGGCACCCGGATACGGGCGACGGCACCGTCCGCGGCCGGATGCGTCTGCAACGCACCGGGACAGGCGTCCACCCGCGACCTGTCCGGGGGTTTCCGGACGTGGAATCGCGACGAGGACTCCGGAAAGTCGACGACAGACACGTTGAGGATGTTAACCCGACTTCTCGCAATAAGTCGGACTCCGTGATCTGATAGGGGAGCGACGGCACAAGGAGGAAGCCGGTGTGAATCCGGCGCGGTCCCGCCACTGTCACCGGGGAGCGAACCCCATCCAAGGCCACGGCCCGGCAACGGGCGGGAAGGCCGGGGTGAGCGTCGATCCGGAAGCCAGGAGACTCCAGGCCGTGTGGACCCACGACCCGGGGCGCGGACCCCGAGTGAGGATGTGCCGTGCGCCATCTCCCCGTACTTCTGCTGTCGACCTCCGACACCGACCTGCTGAGCGCACGCGCGAGCGGCGCCCCGTACCGCCTGGACAACCCGGCGCGGCTCGCCGTCGAGGACCTCTCCCCGCTGCTCGACGACGTGGAGCTGGTCGTCGTCCGCCTGCTCGGCGGGCGGCGGGTATGGGAGGAGGGGCTGGACATGCTGCTGGCGGGGCCCCGCCCCGTCATCGTGCTCGGAGGCGAGCAGGCTCCCGACGCCGAGTTGATGGAGCTGTCCACCGTCCCCGGTGGAGTGTGCGCCGAGGCGCACGCCTATCTGGCGCACGGTGGCCCGGCCAATCTGGCCGAGCTGTACAGGTTCGTGTCCGACACCGTGCTGCTCACCGGGCACGGCTTCGCGGCCCCCGCGCCCACGCCAAGCTGGGGCGTCCTTGAGAGGACCGACGGCGCCGAAGGTGAGGGGCGGCCGGTCGTGGGGGTTCTGTACTACCGGGCTCATCATGTCGCGGGGAACACCGGGTTCGTCGAGGCGTTGTGCGGCGCGATCGAGGACGCCGGAGGCCGGGCGCTGCCCGTGTACTGCGCGTCGTTGCGCACCGCGGAGCCCGGCCTGATGGAGGTTCTCGGCGGCGTGGACGCGCTGGTCGTCACCGTGCTGGCGGCGGGCGGCACCCGTCCCGCCACCGCCTCGGCGGGCGGCGACGACGAGGCCTGGGACGTGGGGGCGCTCGCCCGGCTCGACGTCCCGATCATCCAGGGCCTGTGCCTGACGGGAGACCGGGAGACCTGGGCGGCGAGCGACGACGGGCTGTCCCCGCTGGACGCCGCCTCGCAGGTGGCCATCCCGGAGTTCGACGGGCGGATCATCACCGTGCCGTTCTCCTTCAAGGAGGTCGACGAGGAGGGCCTGACCGTCTACGTGGCGGACCCCGAGCGCGCGGCCCGGGTCGCCGGCATCGCCGTACGGCACGCCGCGCTGCGGCAAGTGCCCCCGGGGGACAGGCGGATCGCGGTCATGCTGTCGGCCTACCCCACCAAGCACGCGCGGATCGGCAACGCCGTGGGCCTGGACACACCCGCCAGCGTGGTCCGCCTGCTGGCCGCCATGCGCGCGAGCGGGTACGACATCGGGCCCGAGGGCGAGGGCGGCCTGCCGGGCGTGGACGGGCAGGACGGCGACGCGCTCGTCCACGCGCTCATCGCCGCGGGCGGCCAGGACCAGGACTGGCTCACCGAGGAGCAGCTCTCCGGCAACCCCGTGCGCGTCTCCGCCGCGCGTTACCGGGCCTGGTACTACACGCTTCCCGAGGACCTCCGCGCGGGGATGGAGCGGCACTGGGGACCGCCGCCCGGCGAGCTGTTCGTCGACCGTTCGCGCGACCCCGAGGGGGAGATCGTGCTGGCGGCCCTGCGCGCCGGCAACGTCGTGGTGATGGTCCAGCCGCCGCGTGGGTTCGGCGAGAACCCCATCGCGATCTACCACGACCCCGACCTGCCGCCCAGCCACCACTACCTGGCCGCCTACCGCTGGCTCCAGGACGGGTTCGGCGCGCACGCGGTGGTACACGTCGGCAAGCACGGCAACCTGGAGTGGCTGCCGGGCAAGTCCGCCGGGATGTCCGCCTCCTGCGGGCCGGACGCCGCGCTCGGCGACCTGCCGCTGATCTACCCGTTCCTCGTGAACGACCCCGGCGAGGGGACCCAGGCCAAGCGCCGCGCCCACGCCACCCTGGTCGACCACCTGGTGCCGCCCATGGCCCGCGCCGACACCTACGGCGACATGGCGCGTCTGGAGCAGCTTCTCGACGAGCACGCCTCCATCGCCGCGATGGACCCCGCCAAGCTCCCCGCGATCCGCGCCCAGATCTGGACCCTCATCCAGGCCGCCCGGCTCGACCACGATCTCGGGCTGGACGACAGGCCGCACGACGCGGAGTTCGACGACTTCCTGCTGCACGTCGACGGCTGGCTGTGCGAGGTCAAGGACGTGCAGATCCGCGACGGCCTGCACGTGCTGGGTCAGGCGCCCGTGGGCCGGGCCCGCGAGGACCTCGTGCTGGCGATGCTGCGCGCCCGGCAGATGTGGGCCGGGGCCGAGGCGCTACCCGGGCTGCGCGAGGCCCTCGGCCTGGCGGAGGACGGCAGCGCCGCGCGGGCCGACACCGACCGGGCCGAGACGGTCGCGGCGGCGCTCGTCCACGGCATGGAGGAGCGCGGCTGGGATCCCGGCGCGGTGGAGGAGGTCTGCGCGGCCGTACCGCCGGTGGCCGGGGAGGCGGCGGGGGTGGCCGTACCGCCGATGGCCGGGCGGATCCTGCGCTTCGCGGCCACCGAGATCGTTCCGCGGCTGGCGAGGACCAGCGACGAGATCGGCGCCGTGCTGCACGCGCTCGACGGAGGGTACGTGCCGGCGGGGCCGAGCGGGTCGCCGCTGCGCGGGCTGATCAACGTGCTGCCCACCGGCCGGAACTTCTACTCGGTCGACCCCAAGGCCGTGCCGAGCCGCCTTGCCTGGGAGACGGGGCAGGCCATGGCCGACTCGCTGCTCGCACGCTACCGCGCCGACACCGGCGACTGGCCGCGCTCGGTGGGCCTGTCGATCTGGGGGACCAGCGCCATGCGCACCTCCGGTGACGACGTGGCCGAGGTGCTCGCGCTCCTCGGCGTACGACCGGTGTGGGACGAGGCGTCCCGCCGGGTCACCGGCCTCGCGCCGATCCCCCACGAGGAGCTGGGCCGCCCCCGCGTGGACGTCACCGTCAGGATCAGCGGCTTCTTCCGCGACGCGTTCCCCCACGTCGTCGTGATGCTGGACGACGCGGTGCGGCTGGTCGCCGGGCTGGAGGAGCCGGAGGAGGTCAACTTCGTACGGGCGCACGTGGTGGCCGACCGCGCGGAACACGGCGACGAGCGCCGGGCCACCACCCGCGTCTTCGGGTCGAGGCCGGGCGCCTACGGGGCGGGGCTGCTGCCGCTGATCGACAGCCGCAACTGGCGCGACGACGCCGACCTCGCCGAGGTGTACGCGGTGTGGGGCGGCTTCGCCTACGGCAGGGACATGGACGGCACGCCCGCGAGAAAGGACATGGAGACCGCCTACCGGCGCATCGCCGTGGCCGCCAAGAACGTCGACACCCGCGAGCACGACATCGCCGACTCCGACGACTACTTCCAGTACCACGGCGGCATGATCGCCACCGTGCGCGCCCTGACCGGCAAGGCGCCCGCCGCCTACATCGGCGACAGCACCCGTCCGGACGCGGTGCGCACCCGGACGCTCTCGGAGGAGACGGCGCGGATCTTCCGCGCCCGGGTCGTCAACCCGCGCTGGGTGGCGGCGATGCGGCGGCACGGGTACAAGGGGGCGTTCGAGCTGGCGGCGACCGTCGACTACCTGTTCGGGTACGACGCGACCACCGGCGTGGTGGCCGACTGGATGTACGACAGGCTCGCCGCCACCTACGTCCTGGACCCGGAGAACCAGCGGTTCCTCGCCGAGTCCAACCCGTGGGCCCTGCACGGCATGGCGGAACGCCTGCTGGAGGCGGCCGGGCGCGGCATGTGGGAGCACCCGGACCCCGAGATCCTCAACGACCTTCAGGAGGTCTACCTCAAGGTCGAGGGCGACATCGAAGGCGGCGCGGACGAATCCGCCTGAACGTGGACCGCGCCTTCGCCCGGGATCGATGGCGGCCGATTCTCAAAGATCCATACAAGGATGGTGATCAAGCGCGAAGATGGCGGGCATGATCCGCCGGGAGACGCCGTGGGGAACCTGGGATCCCGCGCCGCTTTCTGACGTCGCCGCGCTCTTGTCGATCCTGCCGGGCCCCTGGTGGATCGCGGGCGGCTACGCCATCGAGCTGGCGCTGGGCCGTTCGTTCCGGGAGCACGGGGACATCGACATCCTGCTGCTCCGTTGTGATCAGCTCGCCGTGCAGCGGGCGCTGCCGCACTGGGAGTGGTGGGCCGCGGATCCCCCGGGGGTCCTGCGACGCTGGGCGCCGGGCGAGATCCTGCCCGAGACCGTCGACGACATCTGGTGCCGCCCCGGGCCTGAGAAGCCGTGGCGCATCCAGGTGATGCTCGACGAGTCCGACGGCGACGAGTGGGTCTCGCGGCGCGACAGCCGGGTGCGGCGCCCCATCGGCGAGCTGGGCCTGGTCTCGCCGGAAGGCATCCCGTACCTGGCGCCCGAGGTCCAGCTGTTCTACAAGGCCAAGCGCCCCCGCGCCAAGGACGAGCAGGATTTCACCGAGACGCTGCCCGCGCTCGACGGCTCCCAGCGCCGCTGGCTGGCACGCGCCATCGCGGAGGTGTACGGCGAGCATCCGTGGACGGACCGTCTGTGCGGCTGATCACCGCGCGGCCGGGTCGAAGCGCCGGGCCAGCAGCACGAGCACGCCGGCGCCCCCGGTGAGCGCGGCCGAGACGGCGATCACGTTGAGCCAGCCGCCGGTCTGCCACTGGTGGGTGGCGATCGCCCCGAACGCCGAGCTGCCGAGGTAATAGGCCAGCAGGTAGAGCCCGGACGCCTGCCCGACCCCGACGCCGACCCGGTGGGCCCGGCCCGCCACCCACCTCCTCACCCATCACGACGATGGAGGCGTCGGTGGACATGCGCCGCGCCATCACCTCCGAGACCACGTCGATGAACCTGCGCTGGGTCAGGGT
>NZ_JBEZFH010000018.1:0-60235 GCF_040649355.1 Sphaerisporangium sp. NPDC049002
CGCCATCGGCCTGCCGGACGCCCCCGACCAGGTCTACGCCTCGATGGGCAACTACGCGAGGGCGTGGTCGCCGCCGAGCTGCCCGTGGAACCGCGCGTACGCGCGCAGCCGCTCGGCCAGGTCGGCCTCGGAGAACGGCTTGACCAGGTAGTTCACGACCCCCCGGCGGAGCGCCTCTCGTACGACCGCCCGTTCGGCGGCGGCGGTCAGCATGATGACGTCGCATCCGAGGCGCGGGGCGATGGACGTTCCCGAGTCGTCCGGGAGGTACTGGTCGAGGAGCGCCAGATGGGGGCGCAGGCGCGCGGCCAGCTCGACGGCCTCGGCGGCCGTGCAGGCGACGCCTGCGACCTCGAACCCCGGCACCCGGCTCACGTAGCGCGCGTGCAGGTCCGCCACCCGGAAGTCGTCGTCGACGACCAGCACGCGGATCATGGCGGATCGACGGCGCCGGGGAGCCGGGTCACGAAGACGGCCCCGCAGTCGGCGCCCGAGGCGCGGGTGAGGGACAGCTCGCCGCAGTGCCGGCGCGTCAGCCGCCGGGCGAGCGCGAGGCCGACGCCGTGCGGCCGGGCGTCGTCGGCGGCGGTGGTGAAGTCCTGGTCGAACAGCCGGTCGACGGCCTCCGGCGGCACGCCGTCGCCGCTGTCGACCACGACCATGTGGAGGATGTCGGCCTCGGCGAGCAGGGACACCTCCACCCAGGCGGGACGCCGCGAGCCGGCCTGGGCGGCGGCCGTGGCGTTGTCGACCAGGTTGCCGAGGATCGTGACGACGTCCAGCGGTGCCCTGAGCCGGGCGGGGACGAACGAGTCGGCGCTCAGGCGCAGGTCGACCCCGCACTCGGAGGCGACGGCCGTCTTGGCGGCGAGCAGCCCCCGGATGTAGGGGTCGCGCAGCCGCCCGGCGTCGCCGTACTCGGTGGCCAGAGGGTCTTCGGCCAGCTCCCGCAGGTAGGCGATCGCCTCGTCGCGGTGACCCAGGCTGAGCAGGCCCGACACGGTGTGCAGGCGGTTGGTGTACTCGTGGGCCTGGGCCCGCAGGGCGTCGGAAAGCGCCCGCACGACATCCAGCTCGCGGGCCATCGCGTCCAGGTCGGTGCGGTCGCGCATGGTCAGCACGTGGCCGAGGTCACGGTCGCTGCGGCGTACGGGCGCGGCCGTGACGACGAGCATGCGGTCCTCGGTGGCCACCAGCACGCCCCGCGCGCTGGTGCGCCCCGCCAGCAGGGTGCGCAGGCCGGGCGGCAGCCCCGCGTCCGCGACCAGGGAGCCCGGCACTGGCCGTCCGCCGATGAGGCGGGCCGCCGCGTCGTTGCAGATGGTGATGCGCCCGGTGGGGTCGGCGGCGAGCACGCCCTCGTCGATGCCGTGCAGCACGGCCTCGCGCTCGCGGAGCAGGTCGGCGAGGTCGGTCGGCTCCAGCCCGAGGGTCTGGCGCTTGAGGCGGCGGGCGAGCCCGGCGGCGGCCACGACGCCGAGCGCCAGGGCCAGTCCGGTGAACCCGGCGGCGGGGCGCATCAGGTCGCCGATGCGCCGGGACACCTCGCCCGCCGCGATGCCGACGCTGACCTGGCCGATCACGCGGCCCGTGGCGCTCAGCAGGGGGACCTTGCCCCGGGCCGACAGGCCCAGCGTGCCGCGCTCGAAGGTGACGATCTCGTGCCCGCTCAGGGCCTCGGGCTCGGTGCTGACCCGCTGCCCGAGGCGGCTGGTGTCGGGGTGGGAGTAGCGGATGCCGTGGTCGTCGGCGACGACCACGAAGAGCACGCCCGTGCGGAGCCGCGCGGCCTCAGCGCGCCGCTGCACGTCGCCCGAGCGGTCGTGGGCGGCGACCTCCTGGACGATCTGGTCGTCGGCCGCCACCGAGCGCGCGACGGCGAGTGCCCGCTGCTCGTACTGCTTCTCCAGCTCCGCGTGGAGAAGGTAGGCCACCAGCGCGAAGCCGCTTCCGAGGATCAGCAGAAGCACGGCGACCTGGACGAGCAGGGCCTGTGTCGCGAAGCGCAGACGGGGCCTCTCACCGGGCCAGGACATGGCAAGCACGATACCCGCGCGCGTGGCGTATGACCGCATGAGCTAAATGCGCAAAACGCAACTTACGCGCATTGCTCATTCAACTGGCACAAGCCTAGTGAGATCCGTCACACCGCCCTACGGTCCGTGGAACGCCCTACCCCCTACTGACTATCAGGCCGATGTTTCCGAGGTATGTCACGCGATGGACCCCGCTCGTTACGGCGGCGTCCGTCACCGCGTCCAGTTCTGAGCCGGTTGCCGCTCGGGCGCTCGATCACCGATCTGACCACCTACGCGAATCCGGAAGGAGTCGAACGCCATGACCAGCCCGGGCCCCTCAGCGGAGGCCGCCACCACGGCCGCGAGGCCGGCGTCCAACCCCGCCATCGAACTGCGGGGCGTCACCAAGCGCTTCCCGACCCGCGACGGCCGCGACTACACCGCCGCACGGGACATGACCCTGACCGTGGGCGGCGGCGAGTTCGTGAGCGTCGTCGGGCCCACCGGCTGCGGGAAGTCCACCAGCCTCTCGATGATCTCGGGCCTCGCGCCCGCCAGCGGGGGCGAGGTGCTCGTCCAGGGCAGGCCGGTGACCGGCATCCCCGACGGGCTCGGCTACATGTTCCAGCAGGACGCCGTCCTCCCGTGGCGGTCCGTGCTGGACAACGTCGCCGCCGGTCCCCGCTACCGGGGCGTGGCCAAGAAACAGGCGCGCGAGCAGGCCAGGGAGTGGGTGGCCAAGGTCGGGCTCTCGGGCTTCGAGCGGTACTACCCCCACCAGCTCTCCGGCGGCATGCGCAAGCGCGTCGCCCTGGCCCAGACGCTGATCAACGAGCCGTCGATCCTGCTCATGGACGAGCCGTTCAGCGCGCTCGACGTGCAGACCCGCGAGCACATGCAGGACCTGCTGCTCGACCTGTGGTCCGGTACGGGAGCCGCCGTGGTCTTCGTCACCCACGACCTGACCGAGGCGATCGCCCTGGCGGACACGGTCGTCGTCATGACCGCGGCCCCGGCCACGACCAAGAACATCATCCCCGTCGACCTCGAACGCCCGCGCCGGGTCGAGGAGATCCGGCTGGAGGAGTCGTTCCTCGCCGTCTACCGCGAGGTGTGGGACTCGCTGCGCGAAGAGGTCGAGATCACCCGTACCCGAGGAGCCGGCCGTGTCGCCTGACGTCCAGACCCCCGTCGCCGCCCCGTCCGCCGCTCTCGCCGAGGAGCGGGCCCCGGTACGGCGCCCCGGCCGGCTGCGCGCCCCCAAGATCACCGCGACGAGGGTGCTCCTGATCGTGCTGTGGCTGGGCAGCTGGGAGCTGTCGGCCAGCACCTTCCTCGACCCGTTCTACTACTCCAAGCCGAGCGCCATCTGGGGCCGGATCGTCGACTGGTTCACCACCGGCACCGCCTTCGGGTCGATCTGGGAGCAGATGTTCGTCACCCTGCAGGAGGCGGTCATCGGATTCGTGATCGGCTCGCTGGCCGGGGTGGTGCTCGGCGTCCTGCTCGGCCGGGGCCGCTTCCTGGCCGAGGTCTGCGCGCCGTTCATCAAGGCCGCGAACGCGATCCCGCGCATCGTGCTCGCGTCGCTGTTCGTGATCTGGTTCGGCCTGGGCATGTCCTCCAAGGTCGCCACGGCCGTGGTCCTCGTCTTCTTCGCCGTCTTCTTCAACGCCTTCCAGGGCGCGCGCGAGGTGGACAAGACCCTCATCGACAACGCCCGCATCCTCGGCGCCGGTCCCCGGCAGATCCTCACCACGATCGTCCTGCCGAGCGCGACCTCGTGGATCCTCGCCAGCCTGCACGTCGCCTTCGGGTTCGCGCTGATCGGCGCGATCGTCGGCGAGTATACCGGTGCGGACAAGGGCCTCGGCCTGCTGATCAACCATGCCCAGGGCACCTTCGACTCGGCAGGCATCTACGCCGGGATGATCATCATCACGGTCATGGCCCTGCTCGCCGAGTGGCTGCTCACCCTCCTCGAACGCCGGCTTCTCGCCTGGCGTCCGCCCTCCACCGCCACCGCGCAGATCTGATCGGAGCACTTCCCGATGAAAGCCACCTCCCGCCTCGTCGTCACCGCCGCCGTCGGCCTGGCGGTGGCCGTCGCCGCCACCGGCTGCCGCGACTCCCGTACGGCCACGACCACCGACGGGGGCGCCCCCCAGGTCAAGATCATGATCGGCGGCATCGACAAGGTCATCTACCTGCCGCCCAAGCTGACCGAGCAGCTCGGCTACTTCAAGCAGGAGGGCGTCGACGTCCAGCTGCTGACCGAGCCGTCGGGCGCGCAGGCCGAGAACGTCCTGATCAGCGGCGACGTCCAGGGTGTCGTCGGGTTCTACGACCACACCATCGACCTGCAGACCAAGGGCAAGTGCATCCAGAGCGTCGTGCAGTTCGCCGACGTCCCCGGAGAGGTCGAGGTCGTCTCCACCGCCCAGGCGGACAAGATCAAAACCCCGAAGGACTTCAAGGGCAAGCGGCTCGGCATCACGAGCCCCGGCTCGTCCACCGACTTCCTGACGCAGGCGCTGGCTGTGAAGAGCGGGCTGGCGACCGAGGACATCACCCGGGTCAAGGCGGGTGCGGGCCCGACCTTCATCGCCGCCATCGAGAACGGCGGCATCGACGCGGGCATGACGACCGACCCCACCGCAGCCCAGCTCACCTCGTCGGGCAAGGGCAAGGTCATCATCGACATGCGCACGGAGGAGGGTACGAGGGCGGCCCTCGGGGGCCTGTACCCGGCCAGTTCGCTGTACATGGACTGCGCCTGGGTCCAGAGCAACAAGGAGACCGTGCAGAAGCTCGCCAACGCCTTCGTGAAGACCCTGAAGTACATCAACGAGCACTCCGCGGAGGACATCGCCGCCAAGATGCCGAAGGAGTACGCCGGGGGAGACCCCGCGCTCTACACCAAGGCGATCAACGACACCAAGAGCATCTTCCGACCCGACGGCGTCATGGACGAGGAGGGCGCCAAGAACGTGCTGGAGGTGCTCGCCTCCTTCTCGCCGAACGTGAAGGGCAAGAAGGACACCATCGACCTGTCCAAGACCTACACCACCGAGTTCGTCAAGGCCGCCAAGACCGGCTGAGTCACCGCTTCTCCAGGGCGGATGGAGCCGGCGCGTGGAGCGCCGGCTCCATCGTGTTTCCCGCGCCGGCCGGCCCATCCCAGTGGGACGAGTACGGATTCATCGTCATTTTTACGTACATATACGGATGTCACTACGGATGTTCAACACCTGACTGCGGACCTAGCGTCACGTCAGACCGGTTCGTCCGGTCCGCACACAAAGGAGCGCCGCGAAGTGACCTCTCCCGACCTCCCGCCATAGCCGTCGCTTCCCCGCGACAGGCGACATCTCCGCCGATGACGTGGCAGCCCCATCTCGGCGCCACACCGGTGAGAAGAATCATTCGTTTCTCTCATCACCCCCCTTATCCCACGGTGTCCGCTGCCGGGCGACTCCCGTCGGCGCGACCGCCGCTGCCCGCGAAAAACGCGCGCTGCGGCGTGGGAGGCAGAGAAAGGAAAAGCCGCCCATGAGGCGCAAAGCACTACTCGCAGCGACCGCTGCCCTGGCCATCGCCGGCGTGGTGGTCCCCGCCACCTCCGCCGCGGCCAAGCCACCCCCCGGGAGCGACGGCAAGGTACAGTCCCTCGCCGCCGACCCGTCGCAGCGCGCCGCCGCCGCCGCCGACCAGGCCGTCGCGAGCGGCCTGGACAAGCTGCGTGTGAGCCCCAACGAGACCTACAAGCGCATCGCCGTGACCCCGAGCACCGGCATGTACTACGTGACCTACGAGCGCTCCTACAAGGGCCTGCCCGTGGTGGGCGGCGACGCGGTCGTGGTCACCGACGCCAATGGGCGCGTGCGCGACACCGCGGCGGCCGCCGCGGCCACCACCCAGGGCGTGCCGACCACGCCGACGGTGAGCGCCGAGACCGCCACCGAGACGGCCAAGACCAAGCTCGACCGGGCCGACGACAGCGTCGCCCCGCGCCTGGTGGTCCTGACCTGGGGCAGCAAGCCGCGCCTCGCGTGGGAAGCGAAGGTGTCCGGCATCTCGGCCGGCAAGCCGAGCATCCAGCACGTATTCGTCGACGCGACCACCGGTGAGATCGCCGATTCCTACGACGACGTCCGGGCGGGCACCGGCAACGGCTACTACTACGGCGCGGTCACCATCAACACGAGCGGCTCCGGCACCTCGTACTCGATGACCGACACCACCCGCAGCGGCATTCGCTGTGGCGGCCAGGGCGGAACGGCCTACACCGGCACCGACGACGCCTGGGGCAACGGCAGCGGGACGAACCTGGAGACCGCCTGCGTGGACGCCCTCTACAGCGTCCAGCGCGAGTGGGACATGCTGGGCTCCTGGCTCCTGCGCAGCGGCATCAACGGCAGCGGCGGCGGCTTCCCGATCCGCGTGGGGCTGGCGGACGTGAACGCGTACTGGAACGGCAGCTACACCAACTTCGGGCACTCGCAGGACAACGCCCGCCAGGCCACGCCGATCGACGTGGTGGCCCACGAGTTCGGTCACGCCATCTTCCAGACCACCCCGGGCGGCGCCGGCAGCGGCACCGAGAACGGCGGCATCAACGAGGCCACCGGCGACATCTTCGGGTCGCTGACCGAGGCCTACGCCAACAACCCGAACGACCCGCCGGACTACGAGGTGGGCGAGGAGGTCAACCTCGTCGGCCAGGGCCCGATCCGCTACATGTACAACCCGTCCCTCGAGGGCGACCCCAACTGCTGGTCGGCCTCGCTCCCGAGCGAGGTGCACGCGGCGGCCGGTCCGCTGAACCACTGGTTCTACCTGCTCGCCGAGGGCTCCGCGCCCGGCGGCGGCAAGCCGAGCAGCCCGATCTGCTCCGGCGGACCCTCCTCGGTGACCGGCATCTCCATCCAGAAGGCCGGCAAGATCTACATGGGCGCCCTCCAGCGGAAGACCTCCACCTGGAAGTACGTCAACGTCCGTACGGCGTCCCTCGCGGCGGCGGTCGAGCTCTACGGCGCCAGCAGCCCCGAGTGCGCGGCGGTCAAGGCGGCCTGGAACGCGGTCAGCGTCCCGGTGCAGTCGGGCGAGGCATCCTGCAGCTCCTCCAGCAACGACTTCTCCCTGTCGCTGAGCCCCACCTCGGGCACGGTGGCGCCGGGCTCCGCGACCACCGCCACGGTCGGCACGACGACCACTGCGGGTAGCGCGCAGACGGTCTCCTTCAGCGCCTCCGGGCTGCCCTCGGGAGCCACCGCGAGCTTCAGCCCCACCTCGGTGACCTCGGGCGGATCCTCCACCCTCACCATCAGCACCACCTCGTCGACGCCTTCCGGCACCTACACGATCACGGTGACGGGCACGGGCTCGGGCGCCACCCACACGGCGGCGTACACGCTGACCGTGTCGGGCACCTCCGGCGGGCGCACGTTCACCAACGGCACCGACTACACGATCAACGACCTGTCGACGATCAACAGCCCGATCACCTCGACCGCGACCGGTAACGCCGTCTCCCCGGTCAAGCTCAGTGTGACCATCTCCCACACCTGCGCCGAGGACCTCCGGATCAGGCTGAAGGGCCCGAGCGGCACCATCTACACGGTCAAGTCCAGTGGCGGCATCAGCTGCACGTCCTTCGGTACCCGGGCCTACTCGGTCCCGGTCACCCAGACGGCGGCGGGCACGTGGACCCTTGAGGTCACCGACCAGTACACCTTGGACACCGGCTACCTCGACTCGTGGACCATCACGGTCTGAGCAACGGCAGTACGAACCCCCGGGACCCCACCCCTGGTCCCGGGGGTTCGCCGTTGCCCGGGACGCCCAGAAGGCGTCCTTTCACCCGTTCACACCGTCACCGAGGGCCGGCGAGGGAGGGACCGCCGGGGCCAGGCTCACGCGGGCGGGGCGACCTGGGTCCGCGACCGTACGCCGAGCTTGCGCAGCACGGTGGCGACATGGCTCTCCACCGTCCGCGTCGACAGGAACAGCACGTCGGCGATCTCCCGGTTCGTACGGCCGAGCGCGACCAGCCTGGCCACCTCCCGCTCGCGCTGCGACAGCGCGCCGGCGTCCGTCCTCCGGCCGCGTGGGAGCTGGAACTCCACGCCGATGTCCCGCAGCACCCGCCTGCACCGGGCGGCGTCGTGCGTGGCGCCGAGCAGGCCGAACCGCTCCGCCAGCTCCGTGAAGCCCGCGGCCGCCCCGGCGTCCCCGAGGGCGAGCCTCGCGCGGGCCTCTCCCTCGCCCGCCCGCGCCGCCGCGTACGGCTGGGGCAGCGCGGCGTACGCCTCGCGGGCGCGGGCGTAGAAGCCGACGGCCTCGGCGTGCCGGCGCTCGGCGGCGGCGAGCGCGCCCCGGGCGAAGTCCAGGGCGGCGTGCGCGGTGGGCGCGATGCGGCCCGCGATCCCGGCGGCGTACTCGGCCACCAGGTCGGCCGCCGCCTTCAGGCGCCCGTCCCAGGCCAGCGCGGTGACGGCGGACGGGACCAGGTACGCCCCCCACACCCACACGCCCTTGCGGCGCAACCGGGCGACCGCATGCTCGGCCTCGGTGACCGCGCTGTCCAGGGCGCCGCGCGCGAGGTGCAGGTCGATGAGCCCCCCGGCGGCGGCCGTCACGATCGGGACATAGCGAGCGTCCGGCGCGTCCAGCCCCGCGCCGTGGAAATGCTTGATGGCCTCGTCCCACTCGCCCGTCGCCAGGGCGAGCATCCCCAGCACGAGCCAGATGTCCACCGCGATCAGCGGCGTCTCCGTGGCCAGCTCTCCCAGGGACGCCGCCCGGTCGCGGAGCCCGTCCCATCGGCCGGTCAGCCAATCTCTGCGGATCGTCGAGACGTCGAGGAGGTAGGCGGGGTACTGCGCGCCGCTCTCCACGGCGAGCTGCCGGCCTTCCTCGGCGAACTTCTCGGCCGCCGCGTAGAGACCCAGGCTGGTCGCCGAGTCGTGCAGGTTGGCGTACGCACGGGCGGCCTCCCGCCGCACACCCGTGCGCGGGTCGGCGACCGGCAGCTTGGCCGCCACGGCGAAGGCGTCGGGAGAGCCGATCGTCATCTCGAACGAGGCCCGGTTGGCCTGGACGGCCGCCGCCAGCTCGGGGTTGTCGGCGGTCGCGACGAGGGCCTCGGCGCGGGCCATCCACTCCTCGTGCTGCGCCAGCGACTCGGTGCCCCACCCCGGCAGCGCGAGGCTGGCCCAGCCCCGGGCGGCCAGCGTCGGCCGGTCGCTCAGCTCGGCGAGTGCGGCCATGATCTCGGGCCTTCCGGAGTCGGTGTCGCCCGCCTGGTTGGACAGCACGACACCGAGGTTGAGCCGGGCCTCGGCGCGTGCGTCGGGGGACAGGAAGTCGTCGCGTAAGACGTGGCGAAGGAGCCGTACCACCCGCTGGTGGGACAGGCCGGTCGCCGCGAAGCGGCTCAGCATCAGCGCGAGCGGGCCCCGGTCGGGCGCCGGCAGGTCGGGATCGTCGAGCATGCCCTCGATCACCTCGACGGCCAGCGCGGTGTCCCCGAGCGAGGCGGCCCGCTGGGCGGCGGCGGTGCCGTGGCGCAGCCAGGCGTCGGTGTCGCCGGCCTGCCGGGCGTGGAACGCCAGTTGCACCAGCGGCGGCGAGTCCACCGCCGCGAGCGCCCGCTTCGCCCGGTCGTGCGCCGACCGGCGGTCGGGCCCCGGGATGGCGTCGTACACGGCCTGCTGGGCCAGCGCGTGGCGGAAGCCGTACCGGCCGCCTGGATGCTCGTGCAGCACGCCCGCGCGCAGCGCCTCGCCCAGCCCGGCGGAATGCCCGCCGACGGCGGTGATCAGTTGCTCTCCCGCCGGGAGCCGCAGCACCGCCGCCGCCTGGACCGCGCCAACCGCCGCCGAGGACAGACCGGCCATCCGCTCGGCCATCGCCTCGCGCAGCAGCAGGGGCACCCCGGCGCGGTCGAGCGCGTCTGGCTCCTCCGCGTCCGGCAGGGACCGGACCACCTCCTCCACCACGAAAGGGATGCCGGCCGTACGCTCGTGCAGCCGGGCGACGAAACCGGAGGACAGATCGGATCGGTCCAGCAGCGCGCCGGCCAGGCTTCCCACGTCGGAGACGTCCAGCGGTGCCAACGGCACGACCACGGTGGTGGTGTCCGGCTGGTGCCGGTAGGCCAGACCGAGGGGCGACCGGGCCGTGCCGAGGTTCTCCCGCCGGTAGGTCGCCACGATCGCGAGCCCTTCGGGCGGCTGGCCGCTCAGGAAGCGCAGCAGGTCGCGGGTGCCGTCGTCGGCCCAGTGAAGGTCCTCGATGACGAGCACGGCCGGCCCGACGGCCGCCAGCAGGGCGCGTATCGCGCGGAACACCCGGTGCCGTTCGGCGCGCGGATCCTCCAGCGGCTGCGGGGAGGGCGGCAGCGCGTCGGCCAGCTCGGGAAGGTAGCCGCGGAGCGCGCCGGTGACCGGGTTCAGCGCCTGGGGCGCCGGAAGCCGTCCCCTGATGTCCCGCAGCGCCTCGAACACCGGGCCGTACGGGAAGGGCTCGCGGATCTGGTGGCAGTAGCCGAGCAGGACGGCCCGGTCGCCGGACGGGACGCGGCCGAGCGCGGCGCGGACGAGCCGGGTCTTTCCAATGCCCGCTTCGCCCTCCACCAGGACCATCGCCGGTGGACGGGTCATCGCGTCGATCAGAGCCCGCAGCTCAGGGGCACGTCCGACAAGTGCGGGCGAGGGCACCATGCTCATCCACAGCTCCAAGGTACGGATTGCGGGACCCCCCGGCACAGTTATCCACGTACCCCCGCCCAAGGTCAACCCTTGGGCGTTACAGCGATGTTGCGGATGGGGTCAAGGTGCGGGCTCGGATGGCCGCCATCCAGCCCTGATGAGCTCCAGGCGTCGCCTCGGGCGGTTAGGGACAGGCGTCTCATCATGGCGGGGGACCCCCCGTCACCATTCAGGGTGATCTTTCCACCGGTTTCCGCGTCTAGGTTCACAAGGTCGAGGTGCGATTGTGCGGCGGCTCAGGCGGCGCGGACCAGGGGAGTCGGGGAGATGGCGGAGGAAGTTCGCGTTCGCAGGGGTGAGGGCCTTGCCCCGTCTGTGGAGGAGTACCTTCACGACTGGGCGGAACGGTCCGGCATCGCCGCCGAGGTCTGGGCGCTGCCCGGTCAGGCCGTGCCCGCGCATATCGCCGACGCGGTGTACGCGACCGTCGTCGAGGCGCTGACCAACGTCGAACGGCACAGTCGCGCCGAGCACGTCTCGGTCGCGATCACGCTCGGCGCGGGCGGCCTGCGGATGACGGTCAGCGACGACGGCATCGGGTACGCGGCGCACCGGCCGGACCGGTTGGACGGGCGGGGGCAGGCCGCCATGCGGGCCAACTTCGCCAAGGTGGGCGGCACGCTGACCATCAACAGCACGCTCCGTGGCGGCACCACGATCACCGGCGTCATCCCGGTCTGAGCCCCTACCTGGCCGCCCGGCCGCGCAAGAGCACAATGGAGGTGTGGACAAGCGCGAACTGGCGGGTTTCCTGCGTAGCAGGCGCGAACGGCTGCGTCCCTCGGATGTCGGGCTGCCGGCCGGTCCGCGCCGCCGCACGCCCGGGTTACGCCGGGAAGAGGTCGCCAACCTGGCCTTGATCTCCACCCAGTACTACACCCGGCTGGAGCAGGGCCGCGGGCCGCGCCCCTCACGGCGGGTCCTGGCCGGCATCGACCGTGCCCTGCGGCTGTCCGACGCCGAGCGCGACCATCTGTACTTCCTGGCGGGCGAACCGCCGGGCCCGCGGACAGGGCCGCCCGGCGAGGTGGGGCCGAGCATCCTGAATATGATCAACCGGATGCCGGACTCGGCCGCGATCGTGCTCGACGCGAAGTTCGAGGTGATCGCGTGGAACGCCCTCGCCGCGGCGCTGATGGAGGACTTCTCCGCGCTGGCTCCGCGTGACCGCAACCTCATCCGGCGCCACTTCCTGCACCCTGACCCGATGCGGCGGCACTACGGGATGTCCTCGGAGCATGACGTGCACCAGTTCGGCCTGTTCGCGGCCGATCATCTGCGCACCGCGTCCGCCCGCTATCCGGACGCCACGGAGATCCAGACGCTCGTCGACGAACTCGTGGCCGGAAGCGAGGAGTTCGCTCGGATCTGGGCCGCGCACCACGTGTACGACGAGCACCACAAGCTCAAGACCATGCACCACCCGGTGGTCGGCAAGATCACACTGAACTGCGACATCATCGCGGTGCCCGACCGCGATCAGCAGGTCGTCATCTTCACCGCCGAGCCCGGCACCTCATCGGAACAGGCCCTTCAGCTCCTGCGCGTCCTCGGCACCCAGCGCATGGACATCCCCACCTGACGAGCCGCCTGCGCGCGGCCTCAGAGGCTCTCGATCTCCGTCAGATCGATGTCGACCTCGAACGGGACCTTGAGCTGCAACTTGTCGTGGTGAATCCCCATGAGGGCGTAGGCCTTGGTGGCCGGGTCGAGCTCGTAGACGTACACGGTCGCCTTACCGCCGTTCTGCTCGACCCTCCAGAAGTGCTCGATCTTCGCGGCGGCGTAAAGCTGCGGTTTGCGCTCCCGATCACGCGTCTCGGAATCAGGGCTGACGACCTCGACTATGAGGAGCACATCTCTCGCCTGGTACGCGGTGGCGTCAGGTCCCACGAGGGCTTCGGCTCGGAGGATCGCCACATCAGGCTCGGGACGCTGCCGAGGGCCGAGCACGACGCTCATCTCTCTGCGCACCCGGAACTCTCGCGGAGTGAGCCGGCGCAGAGCGTTGACGAGCAGATCGATGATCACAGAGTGGAAGTCTTTCTGGGGGCTCACGAAGACCAAGCTTCCATCTATCAACTCTGTGTGTGCGGGCAAATCCGGAAGGTGATCGAGGTCTGCCGCGGTGAAACCCTCCGGGGGTGGGACCATCCAGCCGGGAAGCTGCGGGTCTGTCATCTTTTGGCTCCGGACCTCGACTGTCATGGCTTCACGCTAGCAATTGCACTCGGTCTCTCCAGTGAGTTTGCCCCCTACTCCTGGAACGGAACGCCCCGGCCCCACCGCCCGAGGGTGTGCGGGCACACAAGCGTCTGGGCCACGCGGATTCGCGTGGCCCAGACGTGGCAGCCTACGATGCGCGGCGGTTGGCCGCTTGGGGTGGTGACTCTCCCGGTCCCGACGTGCGCTGCGGGGGGACCACCGGGGTGGGGCGGACCAGGCCGAGGGCGACGACCTCGTTGGCCAGCCTTGTGCGCCGGTTGATGCCCTCCGGGATGCGGAACTTCTGGTAGAGCCTCAGCAGGTGCTGCTTGACGGCCGCCTCCGTCACCACCAGGTCGTCGGCTATCTCGCGCGCCGTCGCGGGCGCCACGAACGCCTCGTCGGACAGCGCCGGCCGGCACAGGGAGGTCAGCACGTCGACCTCTCGCCTGGTCAGCTCGGGCGCCGCCGCGCGGCGCAACTCGACTTCCGGGGCGAAATCCTCCCTTGGCACCCCGCCGACCCGACAGCGAGCCGCTCCGAAGGAGACGACGTCGCCGTCGTCGAGCACCCTCCGGGCGATCGGCCTGCCGTTCACCCGTGTGCCGTTGCGGGACAGGCCCAGGTCAACGACATACAGGTAGGGTCCACGGCGGATGAACTCGGCGTGCAGTCGTGACACGCTCGGATCAGCCAGCCTGACGTCGACGCCTCGGCCTCGGCCGATCGTCGTGATCTCGGGGCGCAACGGGACCACCTCACCGGTGTCCTCGACGCGTATGAACGGCCCCTCCACGGCAGTTCCTCCCCAGGTAGCCCGCCGTTACTTCCGCTACACCTCCGGCTTACCCAAACGAGGGGTTGGGGAATCGCCTTTGCCATAACGAGAATCACTGCAGAAATTGGTCTGGACCTCCTCGGCCGGTTTTACCTGCTCACAGGTAGACTTCGGACGAAGATAAGCGGAGGAAATAACACATGGCGGACAACCCCACCAAAGGCCTCGCCGATGTCGTCGCCGCGTCTACAGCGCTGAGCGACATCGACGGCAAAGCCGGTCGCCTCTTCTACCGCGGCTATGACATCCACGATCTAGCCGGCCGCACGAGCTTCGAAGAGACCGCGCACCTGCTTCAGCATGGCACGCTCCCCACGCGTCAGCAGCTGGCCGACTACGGAGCCGAACTCGTCCGAGGTCGTACCCTCGGAGCGCTCGTCGAAGCCAACATCGCCGAGATCGCGGAGAAACAGGGGCCCATGGAGGCGCTCCGGAGCCTGGTCTCCCTGGCCGGCGCCGAGGACGCGGACAAGGACTCCAACGAGGCCGGCGCCAACCGGCGCAAGGCCGCGCGACTGACGGCCCAGCAGCCCATCCTGGTCGCGCGCTACCACGCCGCACGCACCGGCGGCACCGCGCGCGACGCCGACCCGTCCCTCAGCGTCGCGGCGAACTTCCTGCTGCAGATCACGGGCCGGGTGCCGGAACAGACCGAGGTCGACTTCTTCGACGAGTGCCTCGTGCTCCACGCCGACCACACGATGAACGCCTCGACCTTCGCCGCCCGCGTCTGCGCGGCGACGCTGTCGGACATGCACTCGGCGATCGTGGCCGCGATCGGCACCCTGAAGGGCCCGCTGCACGGCGGCGCGAACGAGCAGGTCATGCGGACCCTGGAGAGCATCCCCGCCGACGGCGTGGCACAGGCCGTACGGGACAAGCTCGCGGGCGGCGAGAAGATCATGGGATTCGGCCACCGGGTCTACAAGACCGAGGACCCGCGCGCGACTCACCTGCGCAAGATGTCGCGCGAGTTGGCCGAGGCGAGCGGGGACGACACCTACTATCGGATGTCGAAGGAGATGGAGGAGGTCGTCTTCGCGGAGAAGGGGCTGTACCCGAACGTCGACTTCTACGCCGCGACGGTCTACCACTACCTCGGCATTCCGACGGACCTGTTCACCCCGGTCTTCTCGGTCAGCAGGATGTCCGGCTGGACCGCGCACGTGATCGAGCAGCACGCCGACAACCGGCTGATCCGTCCGGACAGCGAGTACATCGGGGAGCGCGACCAGAAGTGGACACCGATTGACGAACGGTAGGGCATGGGGGCCGTACCTGCTGATACTGGCGGGTGCGGCCGTCGGCCTCGGCGCGATCGCGATGGGCCTGCCCGCGTGGGCGGGCTCATTGGTCGTCGCCTGCTCGGTGCTCTTCGGCGCCGTGCTGCGACTGCTGGTGCCCGGCGACCGGGAGAGCATGCTGGGCGTGCGTAGCAGGCGTACCGACGCCGCCACATACGCACTGCTCGGCGGCGTCATGACCGTTGTCGCCCTCAGCGTCGCCATGCAATGGCTCATGGGTAGGCAGTAAACCCCCATGCCCAGTCCGGTAGCCTCACCCCGCCATTGCGTTCGCAAAACGACCGTTTGGTCAGCCTAGTCGTAAGAAGTTGCTAGAAGGGGAACCCCAAGCATGCCCAAGATCAAGGTAGCGGGTCCCGTCGTCGAACTCGACGGCGACGAGATGACCCGGATCATCTGGAAGTTCATCAAGGACCAGCTGATCCTGCCCTACCTCGACGTCGACCTCAAGTACTACGACTTGGGGATCGAGCACCGTGACGCGACCGACGACCAGGTGACGATCGACGCCGCCAACGCCATCAAGGAGCACGGCGTCGGTGTGAAGTGCGCCACCATCACCCCCGACGAGGCCCGCGTGGAGGAGTTCGGCCTCAAGAAGATGTGGCGGTCCCCGAACGGGACGATCCGCAACATCCTCGGCGGCGTCGTCTTCCGTGAGCCGATCATCATGGCGAACGTGCCGAGGCTGGTCCCGGGATGGACCAAGCCCATCGTGATCGGCCGTCACGCCTTCGGCGACCAGTACCGCGCCACCGACATCAAGGTGCCGGGCGAGGGCACGCTGACCCTGACCTTCACCCCGAAGGACGGCTCGGAGCCCATCGAGATCGACGTCTACGACTTCCCCGGCAGCGGCGTCGCCATGGCGATGTACAACGTCGACGAGTCGATCCGCGACTTCGCCCGCGCCTCCATGCGGTACGGCCTCGCCCGCAAGTACCCGGTCTACCTGTCGACGAAGAACACCATCCTCAAGGCCTACGACGGCCGGTTCAAGGACATCTTCGCCGAGATCTTCGAGAGCGAGTTCAAGGCCGACTTCGAGGCCGCCGGCATCACCTACGAGCACCGGCTCATCGACGACATGGTCGCCGCGGCCATGAAGTGGGAGGGCGGCTACGTCTGGGCGTGCAAGAACTACGACGGCGACGTGCAGTCCGACACGGTGGCTCAGGGCTTCGGCTCGCTCGGCCTGATGACCTCGGTGCTCATGTCGCCCGACGGCCGCACGGTCGAGGCCGAGGCCGCGCACGGCACGGTCACGCGCCACTACCGCGAGCACCAGAAGGGCAACCCCACCTCCACCAACCCGATCGCCTCGATCTTCGCGTGGACGCGGGGCCTCGCCCACCGCGGCAAGCTCGACAACCAGCCCGAGGTGACCGCGTTCGCCGAGACGCTGGAGAAGGTCTGCATCGAGACCGTCGAGAGCGGCCAGATGACCAAGGACCTCGCCCTGATCGTCGGCGGCGACGCCAAGTGGCTGACCACCCAGGACTTCCTGGCGGCCCTGGACGAGAACCTCAAGAAGAAGATGGGCGTCTGACCAGGGTCAGATGGCCGTGATCAAGGGGCCGTCCACCGGATTCCGGTGGGCGGCCCTTCGCGCGCGCGGTCGACATGGGAGGTTACGGCGTGGTCTCGGTTCCCTGTAAGGACACCAAGGGGCCGTAAAGTTCTCATGGTCGATACTTGAGGAATCACGGGGACGGGAATGCCGGAGCTCGGGCCGCTCGGACGGGGAGATCCCCAGCAGCTGGGCCCTTTCAGACTCGCCGGGCGCATCGGGGAGGGCGGTCAGGGGGTCGTCTACCTCGGCAGAAGCGACGCCGGGGAGAGCGCCGCGGTCAAGTTGCTGCACGTCAAGTTCACCGGCGACCTGACGGCGAGATCACGCTTCGCGCGCGAGCTCAAGGCCGCCGAGCGGGTCGCCTCGTTCTGCACGGCCCGGGTGATCGCCGCCGACCTCGACGGTGACACGCCGTACATCGCCAGCGAGTACATCGAGGGGCCGTCGCTCCGCGAGACCATCGAGGCCACGGGGCCGCTGTCGGGGAGCAAGCTGGAGCGCCTCGCGGTCGGCACGGCCACCGCGCTCACGGCCATACACCACGCCGGCATCGTGCACCGCGACCTGAAGCCCGACAACGTGCTGATGGCGGCCGACGGGCCGCGGGTGGTCGACTTCGGCATAGCCCGCATCCTCGACTCCACGGGCACGATCACCAGCCGGGCCGTCGGCACGCCCGCCTACATGGCGCCCGAGCAGATCTCCGGGGGCGAGGTCGGCCCGCCCGCCGACGTGTTCGCGTGGGGCTCCACGGTCGCCTTCGCGGCCACCGGTTCCGCGCCGTTCGGTGGCAACTCCATCGCCGTGGTCCTGAACCGCGTGCTCAACCACGAGTTCGACGTGAGCGGCCTGCCCGAGCCGCTGCGCGGGGTGGTGCGCTCCTGCCTGCAGAAGGCGCCGGGCGCCAGGCCCTCGGCCGACCAGATCCTGCTCCGCCTGCTCGGCCACGCCGAGGCGGCGGGCGCGTCCACCGCGGTGCTCAGCCAGGGCGCCGAGCTGGCCGGCCGCGAGACGCTCGGATCCGGCTGGACGGGCCGGGGAGACACGAGCGACGCCGCGTCCGGAGGGTCCGGCGTTCCCCCGGCGCGGGAGGCCGGCGTTCCGGCGAAGGAGGCGCCGCGCGGGCGTCGCCGCCGTGGCCGGTGGCTCGCGGCGGCGGTCGCGGTCGTGGTGCTCGCGGGTGGCGGCGCCCTCGCCGCCAGGCAGTGGGGGCCGAGCTTCGCGGCGGCTCTCCCCGGCGTGACGCGGGGGGCGAGCGAGCCCGACGTGAGCCCCGACGCGTCCGTCAGGTTCACCTCGGTCGTCGACAAGGCCGCCAAGACGCGCAAGCTGACCATCGCCATGCGTGACCTCGTGCCCGGCATCGCCCTGAGCGACGGGGGAGAGTGGCACGGTTTCGAGGTGGAGGTCGGCGCCTACATCGCCAGGCAACTCGGCGTCCCCCGCAGCGGCATCACCTACCAGGCGTCCAGCATGACCGAGCGGGCGTCCCTCGTGAACTCGGGCGCGGCCGACCTGGTGATCGCGACCTACCCGATCAACGAGAACAACCAGGTCACGTTCGCCGGGCCGTACTACACCGCCCACGTCGACGTGCTCGTGCGGGACGGCGACCCCTACGCCAAGGTGGCCGACCTGGCGGGGCACAGGATGTGCTCCCCGGGATCGAGCATGTCGACCGGAATCGTCCAGGACGCCGTCAAGGTGCGGCTGGTCGCCGCCGACACCTACGCCGACTGCATGAACCTGCTGCGCGCGGGCAAGGTGGACGCCGTCCCCGGCGATGACCTGCTGCTGGCCGGGTTCGCGAACCGCGAGAGCATCCGCTACAAGCTGCTGGGCGCCAGGCTCACCGACGAGCGGTACGCCGTGGCGGTCAAGAAGGGCGATCTCAGGACGTGCAAGGCGGTGCGGGCCGCCATCGCCCAGATGTACAAGGACGGCACCGTCAAGACCCTGCTCGGCAAGTACTTCGGGAAGGTCGGGTTCGCCCCGGAGACCGAGAGGCCCGCGCCCGCGAGCTGCGGCTAGGCCGGGTCCGGCGCTTCCGGGGGAAGGCCGGGGTCGATGGAGGCGGCGGTGTCCCTGGCCCACGCCAGGGTGGTGAGGGCGTTCCTGATGCCGAGGTCGAGGGCGTAGCCGCCGATCTCGCCCTGCCCGGGAGCGATCTGGGCGTGCTCGCCCGCCCGCAGCGCCCGCAGATCCTCCAGCCTGGCCTCCACGCCCGTGCTCACCTTCCGAAGGACCGTCAGCGCCTCCGGCGGATCGAGGAGCGGCAGCAGGAAGGCCTGGAGCGCGCCCTCGTTCCGTACGGGTCCGCTGGGGGTGTGCTCGGTCAGCCAGTGGCGCAGCTCGTCGTGCCCCTCGCGGGTGATCGTGTACATCTTGCGCCCGCGCGCGCCCTCGGCCTCGACCGTGATCAGCCCGTCGGCCGCCATCTTCGCCAGCTCGGGATAGATCTGGCTGTGACCCGCCTGCCACACGTAGTTGAGCGACGTCTCGAACTTCTTGGTCAGGTCGTATCCGCTCGCCGGGCCGGAGAAGGAGAGCAGGCCCAGCAGGGCGATCCGCAGCGACATGGCGTCATCGTATCTAAGGATTGACATGTAAGTACAGACATGTCACCTTTTACCTGTCTAGCTAGACATTAAAGTGAGAGGACAGGCCATGACGGCGATGACCATGGACCAGACGGATACGGGGCGACAGGCGCGAGGCAACGGCCTCCTGTTGTTCGGCGTGCTCGGCGGGATGTTCCTCGCGATGCTCGACCAGACGATCGTCGGCACCGCGTTACCCCGCATCACCGCCGATTTCGGCGGCGCGGGGCTGTACACCTGGGTCGTCACGGCGTATCTGCTGACCTCGACGGTCACGGTGCCCCTTTACGGAAGGCTCTCCGACGCCTACGGGCGCAAGCCGTTGCTGCTCATCGGCATCGTGGTCTTCCTGGTGGGCTCGGTGCTGTGCGGGCTCGCCCAGAACATGGGCCAGCTCATCGCCTTCCGCGGCGTGCAGGGGCTCGGCGCGGGGGCGCTCCTGCCGCTGTCCCTGGCTCTGGTCGCCGACCTGTTCCCGCCGGACAAGAGCGGCAAGGTGCAGGGCGCGATCGGCGCCGTCATGGCGGCGAGCTACATCGCCGGGCCGTTCCTCGGAGGGTTCTTCACCGACCACGCGAGCTGGCGCTGGGCGTTCTTCGTCAACGTCCCGATCGGCGCGCTGCTGCTGGCGATCATCGTGCCGCGCCTGCCCCGCGTGCCGGGAACCGGAGGGTCCAGGCCCGACTACCTCGGCATCGCGGTGTTCACCGTGGCGATCAGCTCGCTGCTCCTCGGCCTCACCGAGAAGGGCCTGGACGACCACACCTGGACGAGCGCGCCCGTCATCGGCCCGCTGGTGGCGGCGGCCGTACTGCTCGCGGTGTTCGTCCTCGTGGAGACGCGCGCCGAGCAGCCGATCATCCCGCTGCACCTGTTCCGCAACCGCACGTACACGATCGTCAACATCACCTCCTTCTTCACCGCGTCCTGCCTGTTCGCCGGGGCCGTCTTCCTGCCCCGCTACTTCCAGCAGGCGCAGGGCCAGAGCGCCATGTCGTCCGGGCTGCACATCTACCCGCTCATGTTCGGCATGGTGGTCGGCAGCGTGCTCACCGGCGCGCTGATCAGCAAGACGCGCCGCTACAAGCCGTGGCTGCTCGCGGCGCCGTTCCTCATCGTGGCCGGCGCGCTGCTGTGCTCGGGGCTGGCCGTGGACACCCCGACCTGGTCCCTGGTGGCCTGGATGGCGCTGATCGGGCTCGGCATCGGCCCGATGCTCTCGGGGCTGACGGTGGCGATCCAGTACTCCGTGCCTCCGAGCTACATCGGCACGGCGAGCGCGAACCTCACGTTCTTCCGCCAGATCGGCGGCTCGGTGGCCCTGGCGGTCGCCGGCACGGCCTACACCACGGTCGTACGCGACCAGGCCGCCGGCCACGCCGAGCCGGCCGTGGCGCACGCCGCGGCGGCGGCCACGGTCATCCCCTGGCTCGCTGTGGTGGGCGCGGTGGTCGCCGTCCTGGCCCTGGTCTTCCTGCCCGGACAGGCCGTACCCAGGCTCGGGGTCCGTACGGCTCCTGTAGCGGAGTGACCGGAGCCGACCGGTGACCAAGCTTTGCCCTCATGTGGGATTCGCCTGCATCGGGGACGCGTGTCGGGCGGGCACCGTGCGACCCCCGCGGCGTTCAATTGATCTCGAACGTATGGGGGTCGCACATCTATGGGTCTGTTCTCGGCGGGCATCGCCGCCGGTCTCGTCCTGCTCGTCGTCGCGGGTGCTCCGGCGGTGGCGAACGCGTCGTCCGGGCAGTCGCCGAGACTGGGGGGAGGGGCGGACCTGTCGGTGCGCCTCTCCGCCTCGCCACCGGTGGCGCAACCCGGGCAGTGGCTCACCTATCAGGCGAAAGTGCGCAACGCCGGTCCGGGTGACGCGGTCCTGCCCGTGCTCACGATCCGGGTGCCGGACCAGGTGGAGATCACGGCCGTCAACGTCACCTCCTGCCGCCCGGGGGCGTCCGAGCACGAGGTGGTCTGCCCCTCGCCGACGGACATCCAGGCCGGTGACACCGGCGCGGTGACCATCCTCGGGGTCGTCGGTACGGGCGCGCGTGGCCCGCTCCGCGCGTCCGCCCACCTGACGTCGGAGGTGGTCGACGAGAACGAGGCCGACAACCACGCCGAGGTGGTGACGCGCGTGGCCGAGGGGGCCGACCTCGCCGTGCGGCTCTCGCCCGCCAAGCGGCGAGCCAGGCCGGGGGAGCGCTTCACCGTCAGGGCGGCGGTGCGCAACAGCGGGCCGGGGCCCGTGCGTGACGCGCACATCTACTTCACCGAGCACGGCGCGCGGTTCCTGTCGGCCCGTGGCGCCCGGTGCGAGAAGCGGCGCGGGCAGGTGGGCTGCGCGCTGCGGCCGATAAGGTCCGGGGCGCACGGGACGCTCCGCCTGGTGTTCCGCATGCCCCGCCGGGGGTCGCGTGAGGTGGACACCGAGGCCACGATCTACTCCGCGCGCGTCGGCGACCGCCGCCCCGCCAACAACCAGGCCCGCATGCGGGTCTCCCCGTGGCGTGGCTAGCCCGCCTACGCCGACCCCGCTTAAGCCGACCCCGCTTAAGCCGGCCCCGCTTGCCGCGAGTGTGCGGCGCACCGGCCGTGGCCCGGATCGCCTCCCGGGACGGTGGTGGCGAACACCGCGCCGGCCGCGGCCAGCACGGCACAGAACACGATGAGACCAGCGAGCGCCACCTTCAACCCAAAAGGTGAAAAGCTTGCAGCTTTCATCACGTATGAGATCTCACCACAGATGACGGAGCGAGATACCTCTTTCGCAGAACGTGACTCGATTTCGCCTGTCCCTTGGGTCAGCGGGTGAGGGCGGCCCAGGCGTCGGCGACGATGGTGCGCAGGTCGGCGTGCTCGGCCTTCCAGCCGAGCTCGCGCTGGATCCGCTCCGAGGACGCCACCAGCACCGCGGGGTCGCCCGGGCGGCGGTCGCCGACCACGGTGGGGATCGGGTGCCCCGTGACCTGCCGGCAGACCTCGATGACCTCCTTCACCGAGAACCCCGTGCCGCTGCCCAGGTTGTAGATCTTGTGGGTGCCGGGCCGGCAGGATTCGAGGGCCAGCAGGTGGGCCCGCGCGAGATCGGTGACGTGGATGTAGTCGCGGACACAGGTGCCGTCGGGGGTTGGGTAGTCGGTGCCGAAGACGTTCACCGACTCGCGCCTGCCGAGGGCGACCGCGAGGACGTTGGGGATGAGGTGGGTCTCCACGGCGTGACGCTCGCCGTAGACCTGCCCGTCGGCGGCGGTGAAGGCGCCCGCCACGTTGAAGTAGCGCAGGCTGACCGCTCCGAGGCCGTGCAGCCCGGCGAACGCGGTCAGCGTGGTGTCGACCGCGAGCTTGGACGCCCCGTACGGGTTGGTGGGCCGGGTGGGGTCGGTCTCGACGATCGGGGTGCCCTCGGGCTCGCCGTAGGTCGCCGCGGTCGAGGAGAAGACGATGCGCCGCACGCCGTGCACCCGCATCGCGTCGAGCAGCGCGAGCGTGCCGCCGAGGTTGCTGGACCAGTAGAGCGCGGGCTTCTCCACCGACTCGCCGACGAGCGACCGCGCGGCGAAGTGCAGCACTCCGTCGAACCCCCGCGCGAGGACGCCCGCCGCCTCGGTGACCGAGCCCTCGACGAACGAAGCGCCCGCCGGGACCGCGTCCGCGTGACCTGTGGACAGGTCGTCGAGGACGGTAACCTCGTGACCTGTCTCGACGAGCTGTGCGGCCACGGCGCTTCCGATGTAACCCGCGCCCCCGGTTACCAGCAGCTTCACAGTTCTACCCACCCATTCGTGCGATCGTGTTTGATCGTGTGTGATTTTGTACGCCCAAGCCCAGCTTACGCGCCGCTGGACGATGGTGAGATAAAGCGCAGCCGGTACGCTGACCAGATCATCATGTGAGCCTCATTCGAACGGACATCGATCGACGTGCACAACGTCGCGGCGAACATCGTCCTCGTCCTCGTCTTCGTCCTGATCGGCGGGTTCTTCGCGGCCGCCGAGATGGCCATGGTCTCCCTGCGCGAGAGCCAGGTCCGCAAGCTGGCGGAGGGGGGCAGGCGCGGTTCACGCGTGGCCAAGCTGGCCCGCGACCCCAACCGTTTCCTCTCGTCGGTCCAGATCGGCATGACCGTGGCCACCGTGCTGTCGGCCGCCGTCGGGGCCGACACCCTGGCGGGCCAGCTGGAGCCGCTCATCGCCAAGTCCTGGGTGCCCGCCGGAGCCGTACGGCCGCTGTCGCTCGTGGTGGTCACGCTCGCCATCTCCTACGTCACCCTGGTGCTCGGCGAGCTGGCGCCCAAGCGCCTCGCCCGGCAGCGGGCCGAGGGGCTCTCGATGCTGGTCGCGCCCTTCCTCGACCGGCTGGCCTCGCTCTCGCGGCCGGTGATCTGGGTGCTGTCGAAGTCGACCGACGGCGTGGTGAGGCTCCTCGGGGGCAACCCGCACGCCGACCGCGCCGCGATGACCACCGAGGAGCTCCGGGACATGGTCGTCGGCCACCAGGAGCTGACCAAGGACGAGCGTGACCTGATCGACGAGGTGTTCACGGCAGGGAAGCGCCATCTCAGGGAGGTGATGCTGCCGCGCACGGAGGTGGAGTTCATGTCCGCCGACACACCCCTGGCCGAGGCCGCGATCCTGGCCGCGGCGATGCCCCACTCGCGGTTCCCGGTCTACCGGGACTCCTACGACAACATCGTGGGGTTCGTCCACGTACGCGATCTCCTCGATCCGGTTCTCACCGGCAGCATCGAGCCGATCAGCGAACTGGTGCCCATCAGGCCGGTCAAGCTGCTGCCCGCCACCAAGCGGGTGCTCCCCACGCTGACCGAGATGCGCGACGACGGCCAGCACCTCGCCATCGTCGTCGACGAGTACGGCGGCACCGCCGGCATCGTGACCATGGAGGACCTGGTCGAGCAGCTCACCGGCGACATCCGTGACGAGTACGACACCGACGGCCAGTCGGTGCGGCTGGTGGCCGGGGAGATCGAGATCGAGGGCCTGATCAACCTCGACGACTTCCAGAGCGAGACCGGCATCCGGCTTGAGGAGGGCCCGTACGAGACGCTCGGCGGCTTCGTCATGGCCGCGCTCGGCCACCTTCCCGAGGTGGGGGAGAGGGTCGAGCGGCCCGCCTGCTCGCTGGTCGTCACCGAGATGGACGGGCGCCGGGTGGGCCGGGTGCGCGTGATCAGGAAAGTCGTGCCCGCGGATTCCGGGGACACTCCCGAGTCCTGAGGGAGAGGTCGCAGACCACCCCGGAGTGCTGACAGAATTGTGTGCTATGGCCAGACCTCGTGTTCTCTCCGGCATCCAGCCCACCGCTGACTCGTTCCACCTCGGCAACTACCTCGGTGCCGTCCGCCAGTGGATCGGCATGCAGGAGACGCACGACGCCTTCTACTTCATCGCCGACCTCCACGCGATCACGGTGAACCCCTCGGCGTCCGAGCTGCGCCGCCGCACCCGCGTCTCCGCCGCCCAGCTCTTCGGCGCCGGCATCGACCCCGAGCGCAGCACGCTGTTCGTGCAGAGCCACATCCGCGAGCACAGCGAGCTGGCCTGGATCCTGATCTGCAACACCGGCATGGGCGAGGCCGCCCGCATGACCCAGTTCAAGGACAAGGCGGCGAGGTACGGCGAGAGCTCGGCCGGCGTGGGCCTGTTCACCTACCCGATCCTCCAGGCGGCCGACATCCTGATGTACCAGGCCGACCAGGTGCCGGTGGGCGCCGACCAGAAGCAGCACCTGGAGCTCACCCGCGACCTCGCCCAGCGGTTCAACAGCCGCTACGGCCAGACCTTCAAGGTGCCCGCCCCGCACATCCCCAAGGAGGTCGAGAAGATCGCCGACCTCCAGGATCCCCTGGCGAAGATGTCCAAGTCGTCCTCCAGCCCCCAGGGCATCCTGGAGGTGCTGGAGGAGCCGGGGCCGCTGCGCAAGAAGGTCATGCGCGCGGTGACCGACACCGGCTCCGAGGTCGTCGCCGACCCCGAGAACAAGCCCGGGGTCACCAACCTGCTGCGTATCCAGTCGGTCCTCACCGGCACGCCGATCCCCGACCTGGAGGCGCGCTACGCGGGCCTCGGCTACGGCGCGTTCAAGAAGGACGTCGCCGAGGTGATCGTCGACGCCTTCGCGCCGATCCGCGAGCGCACCGAGAAGCTCCTGTCCGACGAGGCCGAGCTCGACCGGCTGCTCGCCGTTGGCGCGCGGCGCGCGGGGGAGATCGCCCGCGAGACCATGGAGGTCGTCCGCGACCGCGTGGGGTTCGTCCCGAGGGTCTGATCACCGCCGGTCGGCGGTGCGCGGCCATGCTCGCGAGAGGTCTCCCCGGTGACCCGTCCCTGTCCGCATAACGTACGTCTGCTGGGTAGGTGGGCAGGATGGGAAGTGCGTGGGCCTCGATCCTCCAGCGGGTCGAGGCGATCAAGGCGTGGGGCAGGGCCAGGACCGAGTACTACCGCGTCCGGTGGCCCTGGGCCGACCATCTGATCCGCACCGTCCACCGCTACCAGAGCCAGCGGGGCGACCGGCTGGCGGGCGCGCTGACGTACTTCGCGTTCCTGTCGTTCTTCCCGCTGATAGCGCTGGCGTTCGCGCTGTTCGGCTACATCGTGACGATCAATCCGCATGCGCTGGAGACGCTGGAGGCCGCCATCAACGGGCAGCTTCCCGGGCTGGCCGGCCAGTTGCGCATCGACCAGCTCTCCCAGGCCCGTACGAGCGCCGGGGTCATCGGCCTGCTGGGCCTGGTCTACGCCGGCATCGGCGCCGTGGACGCGCTGCGGGACGCGCTCCACGACATCTGCGTGAGCTGTGAGCCCCCGTTGAACTGGTTCGTCGGGAAGCTGCGCGACCTGGTGGCGCTCGTGCTGATCGGGCTCACGATGGTGGTCTCGGTGGTGGTGGGAAGCGTCGCCGTCCAGGCCACCGGCACGATAATGGGCTGGCTCAGGCTGGACGGCTCGGTCGTCGCCGCGACCCTGCTGCCCCTGGCCGGGGTGCTGATCGGCGTCGCGGCCGACATGCTGGTGTTCTGGATCATCCTCGGCTGGCTGGCCAAGATGGGCAAGCCCCTCACGACCCTCCTCAAGGGCGCGCTGCTCGGCGCCATCGGGTTCGGCGTGCTCAAGCAGATCGCCACCCTGCTGCTCTCCCACACGCTGGGCAACCCCATCTACGGCGCGTTCGCCGTGATCGTGGGCCTGCTCGTCTGGATCAACCTCGCGGCGCGCTGGGCGCTGTACGTGGCGGCGTGGACGGCCACCGCCGACGGCACGCCGCCACCGGAGCCCACTCCGATGCCCACCAGCGAGTACGACTAGCCTCGCCGGGCTCACACCTCGGTCGGCTCGCTCGGCCGCTCGACGCGCGAGCGGCGCCGCACGCCGTACACGACCCACGCCGCGCCGCCCAGAAGGCCCACGGCGACCACCAGGGCGCCGACGCCGACCATCGCCGAGTCCTGTGCCGCGACGACGGGCTTGGCAGGGGCGGGGGCCGCCGCGGGGCCGCCGACGGGCCTGGTCGGCTTCGCCTTGGGCACGACCGGGCCGACCAGCGCTCCGACCGGCGTCACGTGCCCCCTGGCCGCGAAGCCCCAGTCGAGCAGCTCCTTGACGTCCTCCCAGAACGAGCCCTCGTGGCGCATCACCGAGACGATGATCGTGTGCCCGTCCCGCTTGGCGGCGCCGACGAAGCTGCCCAGGGCTTTGGTGGTCCAGCCGTTCTTCACGCCCAGCATGCCGGGGTACTTGCCGAGGAGCCTGTTGTGGTTGGCCATCTGGTAGTGCTTGCCCCCAGGCGCGGGGAAGTCGGCGAGCTTGGTGCTGACGTACTCGCGGAAGTCCCGGTTCGCCAGCCCGGCCCGCGCGATGAGCGCGAGGTCGTACGCCGAGCTGCTCTGGCCAGGCTCGTCCAGGCCGTTCGGCGTCTTGGCCACGGTGTCGAGCGCCTGGAGCCGTTTGGCCTCGGCGTTCATGTCGGCGAGGGTCCGCTTGACCCCGCCGTTGGTCTCGGCGAGCGCCACGGCGGCGTCGTTGCCCGAGACCATCATCAGCGCGCGGAACAGGTCGTCGACCTTGTAGATCTTGTGCTGGGTCAGGCCCACGGCGCTTCCCTCGACGTTGCACGCCTCGGCGCTTGGCAAGATCGTCTTGTTCTTGTTCAGGCGGGGGATGAGGGTGACGGCCGTGAGGATCTTGAGCGTGCTGGCGGGCAGGTAGCGGCCGTGCGGGTCCTTGGCGGCCAGTACCTCGCCGGTGTCCCCGTCGGCGACCACGAAGGCCTTGGCCTCTGTCTTGGGTGGCGCCTTGGCCCCTGGGTCGACCACGACGCCGCGTTGGCCCAGCAGCATTCCGCCGATGGGCGCGGTGTCGTCGGACGCGGCGCGCGCGTGAGCGGGGGTGACCAACGTGAGTCCCCCGGCGAGCGCGAGCGCGCTGACTGCTGTTACATGCTTCATCCCCATAGAGAAGTCAGCGTAGCTTTGTCGCTTTTCAAGTGGGACAAGACACGACAAAGATCCTGAAGGTGCTGGTCATAAAGCCTTAGCGGTAAGATGGAGGAGGTGACGATGACACGACGCGTCGCCGGGTTCCTCCTGGCCCTGGCCGCCTTCATGATCTTCGAGTGGATCAACCTCGGGTTCAACCTCGCCGACGGCCACCCCACGGCCTTCTATGTGGTGCACGGCATCCTGATCGCGGTCAATCTGGTCCTCGCCCTGGTGCTCGGGGCCATCGGCTGGCGCGCGTGGCGCGCCGCCCGCATATAAGCCCCCCTTCGCGGGCAGAGATGGTAAACGACCGTTTTGCGGTTGACCATGCATCCGTGAGTGCCATCTCCGCTTTGATGGCCGATGCCGGGAAACCTGTGACTCGGCGCGAACTGGGGTGACCGCAGGGTTGGCCGATTTCGCTAGGCGGCGGAAACTCGGCCTGAGACCAATGCCCATGGAGGCGTGCTGTGACAATTGAGTTCAATCCTTCGCGCGGCCCGACGCTGGGCGTCGAATGGGAACTCCAGCTTGTCGACACGCACACCCGCCGGCTCCGCCAGGACGCGCGCCAGGTCCTGGAGGCCATCCCCGAGCTGAGCGAGAGCCCCCGCCCGAAGGTCATGCACGAGCTGATGCAGTCCCAGCTCGAAGTGATCACGGATGTGTGTCACACGGCGTCGGAAGCCGTGAAGGACCTCAAGTCGACCATCGACCAGATCCGCCCGGTGGTCGAGACGCGCGGTATGTCCCTTGCCTGCACGGGGACGCACGCCATCAGCGACTGGCGCGAGGCGGTCTACGCACCCGTCCAGCGGTACACCGAGCTGGTCGAGGAGATGCAGTGGCTGGCATGGCGGATCCAAACATTTGGCGTACATGTCCACGTGGGGGTGCGGGAAAGGGATAAAGTCATCCCCATCGTCAACGCACTTGCGGCCTACCTGCCTCATTTCCTCGCGCTGACGGCCTCCAGCCCGTACTGGGGCGGGCAAGACACCGGACTCGCCTCCAGTCGGGCCATCGTTTTTGGCGCGCTGCCTACGGCCGGACCGCCGCACATGCTGGCGGACTGGGCCGAGTTCGAGGAGTACATGGACACCCTGAAGCGGGCGGGGACCATCAAAAGCATCAAAGAGGTGTGGTGGGATATCCGGCCGCATCCTGACTTCGGCACGATTGAGATTCGAATGTTCGACGGTATACCGACCCTGAGAGAGGTCGGGATGGTGACGGCCTTGTCGCAGTGTCTGGTGCAGCAGTTCGATCAGCAGCTCGACCGCGGGTACCGGCTGCCGCATCCCGCGCCCTGGGTCGTTCGCGACAACAAGTGGCGCGCCACCCGTTACGGGCTGGACGCGGACGTCATCACCGACGACCACGGCTCGACCGCGCCCATGAGAGACATGCTGTACGAGCTGACGCGCGACCTGGCGCCGGTGGCCGAGCGACTCGGCTGTCCCGACGAGCTCGCGACCATCGCCGACGTGGTGGAGCAGGGCAACTCCTGTGAGCGCCAGCGCGCGATTCTGTCCGGAGGCGGCACCCTCGACGACATCGTGGACGCGACGATCGTCGAGCTCGCGGAAGACCGCTTCGTCACCACCAATTCGAGGACGTCGAACGGGGCGATCGGTCATGCCGGCACGTGATCTACGGGGGGAACTCGACGCGTTCCTGAACGTGAACAACGAGTCCCTCATCGACTTCCGGCGCGACCTGCACGCCCACCCCGAGCTCGGGTTCGTGGAGCACCGCACCACCGAGCGCATCGCCGCCCGGCTCGCACAGGCCGGGCTCGTGCCGACGCCGCTGCCGCGCGGCACCGGTCTGATCTGCGACATCGGCAGCGGCGACGGCCCCACCGTCGCCCTGCGCGCCGACATCGACGCGTTGCCGCTCCAGGACGAGAAGGAAGTCCCCTACCGTTCGACCGTCCCGGGCGTCTGCCACGCCTGCGGGCACGACGTACACACGGCGATCGTCCTTGGCACGGGCCTGTTCCTGGCCGAGCAGGCGGCGGCCGGGCTGCTTCCCGGACGGGTCCGCCTGATCTTCCAGCCCGCCGAGGAGGTCATGCCCGGCGGAGCGCTGAAGGTGCTCGAAGCCGGGGGCATCAGCGGCGTTGACCGCATCTTCGGCCTGCACTGCGACCCCCGGGTGGACGTCGGCCGGCTCGGCGTGCGCGTCGGCCCCATCACCGGGGCCTGCGACAAGGTCAGCGTCCGAGTCGCGGGGCCGGGCGGCCACACCGCCCGCCCGCACCTGACCGCCGACCTGGTCTTCGCGCTGGCCAAGATCGTCACCGAGCTGCCCGCCGCGCTCAGCAGGCGCGTCGACCCGCGCTCCTCGCTGTCGCTGGTGTGGGGCCGCGTCCAGGCGGGCTCGGTCGCCAACGCCATCCCCGACGACGGCCTGGCCGAGGGCACGATCCGCTGCCTCGACGAGCAGGCCTGGCACGAGGCGCCCGATCTGTTCAAGTCGCTGCTCGACTCGGTCGCGATCGCGTACGGCGTGGAGGCCGAGATGAACTACATCCGGGGCGTCCCGCCGACCATCAACGAGGTGACCAGCGTCCAGATGCTGCGCGACGCGGCCGGCCAGGTGCTCGGCCCCGGCGCCACGGTCCCGACCCCGCAGTCCCTGGGCGGCGAGGACTTCGGGTGGTACCTGGAGTCGGTGCCCGGGGCGTACGCCAGGCTCGGCGTGCGCGCGCCGGGGGAGACCCGCCAGATCGACATCCACCAGGGCACATTCGACGTCGACGAGAGCTGCGTCGGTGTCGGCGTGAGCGTCATGGCCGCCACCGCGCTCACCGCGCTGTGGGAGGGGCACCGCGCCTCCGCCGACCAGGACGCCATCCAGCCGGTCACTGCCTGACAGAGCTCCGCCCGTACGGCGGGGGCCCCGAAATGGCGTCCCCGCCGTCCCATCTCACGGTTTCGCAGGTCACAGGGCGGCGTGAGCTGCATAACGGACCTGTTTCGGAGCCGGGCGTCGGTTTGGCCAACACCGGTCAAACAACTATCTTCCGTGCAGGGTTGCCGTGCGTTTCTTCGCGCGTGCACACAAGTTGGACGCCGAAGATACACGGGAGGAGTCACCTTGCTCCGCATTCACGCAAGCAAGCTGGCAGCCACGACCGCGATGGGTGCCATGCTCATGGCCGTCGCGGCATGTGGAGGCAGTAGCACTTCGGACACCGAGACGCCGGCGCCCGGCGCGTCGACCGCCTCCTCGGCGGCGGCGCCGACCGGCGCCAAGGTCGGTCTCGCGTACGACATCGGCGGCCGTGGTGACCAGTCGTTCAACGACGCCGCCGCGGTGGGCCTGGACAAGGCGAAGACCGAGCTCAAGCTGGCCGACACCAAGGAGCTTTCGGCCAACCCGGGCGAGACCGGCGCCCAGAAGGAGCAGCGGCTCCGCCTGCTCGCCCAGAGCGGCTACAACCCGGTCATCGCGGTCGGCTTCGCCTACTCCGAGGCGACCAAGAAGGTCGCGGCCGAGTTCCCCGACACCAAGTTCGCGATCGTCGACGACGGGGCCGAGGGCCCGAACATCTCCAACCTGGTGTTCGCCGAGAACGAGGGCTCGTTCCTGGTGGGCGTCGCGGCCGCACTGAAGACGAAGAAGGAGCACATCGGCTTCGTCGGCGGCGTGCAGGTGCCGCTGATCAAGAAGTTCGAGGTGGGCTTCACCAAGGGCGCCCAGGCGGTCAAGCCGGACATCAAGATCGACGTCAAGTACCTCACCCAGCCGCCGGACTTCGGTGGCTTCAACGACCCGGCCAAGGGCAAGACCGCGGCCCAGGGCATGTACGACGCGGGCGCCGACATCGTCTACCAGGCGGCGGGCGGCTCGGGCGGCGGCGTCTTCGAGGCGGCCAAGGCGGCGAAGGGCTTCGCCATCGGCGTCGACTCCGACCAGGCGCTCACGGCCGACGAGGGCGTGCGGAGCGTCATCCTCACCTCGATGCTCAAGAAGGTCGACGTCGCGGTGTTCGACTTCCTGAAGAGCTTCGCCGACGGCACGGTCAAGGCGGGTCCGACGACCTACGACCTCAAGGCGGGCGGCGTCGACTTCTCCACCACCGGTGGCCAGGTCGACGACATCAAGATCAAGATCGACGAGTACAAGACGAAGATCATCGACGGCGAGATCACGGTTCCCGCCGAGTAGTCCGCGTCTTCAGGGGGGCCCGGCGGCCGTTTCACCGGGCCCCCTCGGCTACTGTCGGTTCACCCGCTCGCCTACGAGGCCGTCGTTCCGCCCACGAGGACGGCCGGTGCGCGCCTCCAGGCACTCTGACCGCCCACGAAGCCGGCCGCAGTGCCCGTAGGGCTCACCGGATCGCCGACACGGCCGACTGTCACCCATCAGTCCCGCCACCAGGCCACCCGTATGGACAAGACTGGCCGCCACGCCCACGAGGCTCGTCAGTCCCCGCCTTCGAGGCCATCCGCATGGAGGAGGCCGCCATCAGCACTTCGACTTCTTCGGCTACCGCCACCGAGCCCGCCGTCGAGCTAGAGGGGATCACCAAGAGATTCCCGGGCGTCGTCGCGAACCGCGATATCCGTCTCAGCGTGCGACGCGGGCACGTGCATGCCATCGTCGGCGAGAACGGCGCGGGCAAGTCCACGCTCATGAAGATCCTCTACGGCATGCAGCGGCCGGACGAGGGTGAGATCCGCGTCAACGGGTCGCCGGTCGGCTTCCGTACACCGGGCGACGCCATCGCCGCCGGCATCGGGATGGTCCACCAGCACTTCATGCTCGCGGACAACCTGACCGTCCTTGAGAACATCATCCTCGGCAGCGAGCCGCGCAGGCGCGGGGTCGGCATCGACTTCGCCAAGGCGCGCCGCAGGATCAAGGAGATCTCCGACGCCTACGGGCTCGGGGTCACCCCGGACACCCTGGTCGAGGACCTCGGCGTCGGGGCGCGGCAGCGCGTGGAGATCCTCAAGGTCCTCTACCGGGGCGCGCGCATCCTCATCCTGGACGAGCCGACCGCCGTGCTGGTGCCGCAGGAGGTCGACGAGCTTTTCGACAACCTCCGTGGCCTGGTCCGCGAGGGCCTGACCATCATCTTCATCTCCCACAAGCTCGACGAGGTGCTGTCGGTCGCCGACGCCATCACGGTGATCCGGCGCGGCACCACCGTGGCCAGCGTCGCCCCGAAGGACGTCACGGCCCGGCAGCTCGCCGAGCTGATGGTGGGCAGCGAACTGCCGAGCCCCGAGACGCGCGAGTCGACGGTCACCGCCGACGTCGCGCTCGCCGTGCGGAATCTGACCGTGCGCCATCCGGACGGACGGGCGGCCGTTGAGGACGTCTCGTTCGACATCCACAAGGGCGAGGTGCTCGGCATCGCCGGTGTCGAGGGCAACGGGCAGGCCGAACTGGTCGAGGCCATCATGGGCATGCGCCCGGCGGAGGGCGTGATCACGCTCGGCGGCGCCGACGTGTCCGCCTGGCCGACCCTGCGCAGGCGCGAGGGCGGCATCGGGTACATCCCCGAGGACCGCCATCGGCATGGCCTGCTGCTGGAGGCCCCCCTCTGGGAGAACCGCATCCTCGGCCACCAGACGCGCAAGCCCAACGTCAAAGGACCGTGGATCGACCGGGCAGGCGCCCGCGCCGACACCCAGCGGATCGTCGACGAGTACGACGTGCGCACCCCCGGCATCGACGTGGACGCCGCCGCGCTGTCCGGCGGAAACCAGCAGAAGCTGATCGTCGGCCGGGAGATGAGCGGCGACCCGGTCGTGCTCATCGCCTCCCATCCGACGCGCGGCGTGGACGTGGGCGCCCAGGCCGCCATCTGGGACCACCTGCGCACGGCACGCGCGGCCGGCCTCGCCGTCCTGCTGATCTCGGCGGACCTGGACGAGCTGATCGGCCTCTCGGACTCCCTGAAGGTGATCCTGCGCGGTCGCATGGTCGCCGACGTCGACCCCGGAGACGTGACCCCCGAGCGGCTCGGCTCCGCCATGACCGGCGCCCGGGACCATACGCCCACTGAGCAACTCGGCTCGGCAGCGACCGACGCCGGGGAGGAAGCATGAGTTCGTCTTTCACCGACCGGTTGCTCGGCAGGGTGAGGCTCGGAGGACTGCTGGGGCTCGCCGCCCCGCTGCTGGCCATCGTCTTCGCCGGCCTCGTGACCTCGGTCATCCTTGAGCTGACCGGCAACCCGCCGCTTGAGACGATGGAGCTGCTGGCCGACTACGGCACGCAGCCGCGTACGATCGTGATGATCATCAACCTCGCGACGACGTACTACATCTCCGCGCTGGCCGTCGCGATCGGGTTCCGGATGAACCTGTTCAACATCGGCGTCGACGGCCAGTACCGGCTCGCCGCCCTGATCGCGGCAGCGGTCGGCGGCGCGCTGGTGCTCCCGGCCCCGCTGCACGTCGGCGTCACGATCCTGGTCGCGGTGGCCGTGGGCGGCGTCTGGGCGTCCATCGCCGGACTGCTCAAGGTCACCCGGGGCGTCAGCGAGGTCATCTCCACGATCATGCTGAACGCGATCGCGACCGGGGTCGGCGCCTGGCTGCTCACCACCGACCGCCTCGCCGTCGCGGTGTCGGGCAGCAACAACATCGGCACCAAGCCGATCCCCCCGTCCGGCCAGTTCCCCGGGTTCGACCTCATCCCCGGCACGAAGACCCAGGTCTTCGGGTTCGTCCTGGTCGCGGTGGTGCTGGGCATCGGCTACCACGTGCTCTTCAACCGGACGCGCTTCGGCTTCGACCTGCGGGCGACCGGCCGTTCGGAGTCGGCCGCGGTCGCGAGCGGCGTCAACGTCAAGAAGATGGTCCTCCTGACGATGATCATCTCAGGTGCGGTGGCCGGGCTGGTCGGCATGCCGCAGCTTCTCGGCGCGTCGTACTCCTACAGCCTCGACTTCCCGACCGGCCTCGGCTTCACCGGCATCGCCATCGCCCTCCTCGGCCGCAACAACCCGGCCGGCATCGCGATCGGCGCGCTGCTCTGGAGTTTCCTCGACAACTCCTCGGACATCCTGGACCTCGAAGGCATCCCCAAGGAGATCGTGATCATCATGCAGGGCACCATCGTGCTCTCGGTCATCGTCGCCTACGAGCTGGTCCACCGGTACCGTCTCGCCGCCGAGCAGCGACGGGTGAGCAGGCAACTCTCCGCGGACGCCTCCGCGCCGGTGGAAGGAGCGGTGGCGTGACCGTCTCCGAGATCTCCGCGGCGCCTCCCGCGCCCCCACGGGTGCGCCGCTTCCGCCTGAGCTGGCAGGTGCTCCTGCTCGGCCTGCTCGCGCTGTTCGTCATGATGTCCATCGCCCGGGTCGTGACCGGGGCGAACGACATCACCTCGGGCGGCACCATCGGCGCGGCCGTTGGCCTCGCGGTGCCCATCGGCCTCGCCGCCCTCGGCGGCCTGTGGTCCGAGCGCGCCGGCGTGGTCAACATCGGCCTCGAAGGCATGATGATCATCGGCACCTGGTGCGGAGCCTGGGGCGCCCTCACCTTCGGCACCCCCTGGGCCGGCGTGATCGCCGGAACGATCGGCGGAGCGCTCGGCGGGCTGCTGCACGCCCTGGTCACGGTCACGTTCGGCGTCGACCACATCATCTCCGGCGTCGCCATCAACATCCTCGGCCTGGGCGTCACCCAGTACCTCGCCAAGCTGGTCTTCACCGGTATGAAGGGCGGCGGCGAGACCCAGTCGCCGCGCATCCCGCCCGTCACGGACGTCAGCGTCCCCGGCATCGGCGTGCCGCTTCGGGACCTGGAGAACACCCACCTGTTCTTGCTGTCGGACGTCGCGGGCGTGCTGCGGGGCGTGACGCAGAACGTCTCGCTGTTCACGATCGTGGCGATCCTGCTGGTGCCGCTGAGCTTCTACGTGCTCTGGCGTACGGCCTTCGGGCTGCGGCTGCGCTCGTGCGGCGAGCGTCCCGTGGCGGCGGAGTCGCTCGGTGTCAACGTGTACTACTACAAGTATCTCGCGGTCGTGATCTCCGGAGGGCTGGCCGGGATCGGCGGCGCCTTCCTGGCGATCGTGGCCGCCGGCATCTACCGCGAGGGCCAGACGGGCGGTCGCGGTTTCATCGGCCTCGCCGCCATGATCTTCGGCAACTGGCGGCCGGGCGGCCTCGCGGGCGGCGCGCTGCTGTTCGGGTACACCGACGCGCTCCAGCTCCGCCAGGGCGGTACGTCCGTGCACGCGTTGCTGCTGGTGGTCGCGATGCTGCTCGCCGCGTTCGCGGTCTACCAGCTCGTACAGCAGCGCAGGAACCGCGCGGCGCTGATCAGTGGCGTCTTCGCGGTCCTGGTGTTCGCGGTCTTCGCGTTGACCGACACCGTGGCCGAGCAGTTCACCTCGTTCACTCCGCACCTCACCACGCTGCTGGTGCTGTCGCTGGCCTCACAGCGGCTGCGCATGCCGGCGGCCGACGGTGCTCCGTACCGCAAGGGCCAGGCGAAATGAGCGACCTCGACCGGGACGCCGGTCCCGTCGACTGGGAGGCGCTGCGCGAGCGGGCCGTCGAGGCGATGGCGCACGCGTACGCGCCGTACTCCGAGTTCCCGGTCGGCGCCGCCGCCCTGGTGGACGACGGCCGGGTGGTCACCGGGTGCAACGTGGAGAACGCCTCCTACGGCCTCGGGCTGTGCGCGGAGTGCGGCCTGGTGTCCGCGCTCCACGCGTCCGGCGGCGGCAGGCTCATGGCCTTCACCTGCGTCGACGGGCGCGGCGAGCTGCTCATGCCCTGCGGGCGGTGCCGGCAGTTGCTCTTCGAGCACGGCGGGCCCGAGCTGCTGGTGGAGACCCCCGAGGGACCCTGGCGGATGGCCGATATCCTGCCGTTCGCCTTCGGCCCGGACGACCTGTCCCGCGGCGCCTGACCTTTCGTACCTGACGACATTTTCGGGGAGCTCTTGATGGACGCGATCGACGTCATCGTCACCAAGCGGGAGGGCCGCGAGCTCTCCGCGGGCCAGATCTCGTGGGTGGTCGACGCCTACACGCGGGGAGAGGTCGCCGACGAGCAGATGTCCGCTCTGGCCATGGCGATCCTGCTCAACGGGATGGGCCGCCGCGAGATCGGCCTGTGGACCGAGGCGATGATCAGGTCCGGCTCCCGCATGGACTGGTCGGCGCTCGACAGGCCGACCGCGGACAAGCACTCCACGGGCGGCGTGGGTGACAAGATCACACTGCCGCTGGCCCCGCTGGTGGCCGCGTGCGGGGCGTACGTGCCGCAGTTGTCCGGACGGGGCCTCGGCCACACCGGGGGGACGCTGGACAAGCTGGAGTCGATCCCGGGCTGGCGGGCGTCGCTCTCGAACGACGAGATGCTCGCCGTCCTGCGCGAGGCCGGCGCGGTCATCTGTGCGGCCGGCGACGGGCTCGCGCCCGCGGACAAGAAGCTGTACGCGCTGCGCGACGTCACCGGCACGGTCGAGTCGATCCCGATGATCGCCTCGTCGATCATGTCCAAGAAGATCGCCGAGGGTACGGGCGCGCTGGTGCTGGACGTCAAGGTCGGCTCCGGCGCGTTCATGAAGAGCGTCGAGACGGCCCGCGAGCTGGCCCGTACGATGGTCGACCTCGGCGTGAACCACGGGGTCGAAACGGTGGCCCTGCTGACGGCCATGGACCGCCCGCTCGGCCTCGCCATCGGCAACGCCCTGGAGGTCCAGGAGTCGGTCGAGGTCCTCGCCGGAGGCGGCCCGTCCGACGTGGTGGAGCTGACCGTACGGCTCGCGCGCGAGATGCTGGCCGCGGCCGGTATCAGCGGGAAGGACCCCGAGGACGCGCTCAGGGACGGGTCGGCCATGGACGCCTGGCGGCGCATGATCACCGCCCAGGGCGGGGACCCGGACGCCGAGTTGCCGAAGGCCGCCGAGACCGTCGAGGTGACGGCGCCCGCTTCCGGGGTGCTGACGAGGCTGGACGCCTACGGGGTCGGGCTCGCGGCCTGGCGCCTCGGCGCGGGCCGGGCACGCAAGGAGGACGCCGTGTCCTTCGGCGCGGGGATCACGTTGCACGCCAAGCCGGGGGACCAGGTACGTGAGGGCCAGCGCCTGATGACCCTGCACGCCGACGAGATCGCCCGCTTCGAGCGGGCACTTGAGGCTCTGGACGGCGCCTACGACGTCGGCGTGGAGGCGGACCCCGGCATGCTCCCGCTCGTGATCGACAGGATCACCGTCTGAGGCCCCGCGTGCCGCACGGGCCCTCCTCGGCATGAGGAGGGCCCGTGCGGCCTTTACGGCGCGTAGCTGAAACTGCTGTAGTAATCGCCGACCCGCCGGCGGTAGGCGACGTCGGTGTAGGTGTCCTCGTCGAACTCCGGAGCGTTCTCGATCTCGTCCTGGGCGCGGGCGAGGTAGATCTTGTTCGCCTCGGGATCGACCCGGGTGACCAGGCTCGCGGGCACGAGGGCCTTCCTGCCGAAGAGCCAGAAGCCGATGTCGACGACGAGGTAGCTGTCCCCGTCGACGTTGCTCTCCTCCTCCACCGAACCGATCTTGCCGTTGGTGGCCTCGACGTCGTAGTCGATGAGGCTCAGGTCGGGGTCGGGGGCGACGCCGTCGCGGTAGGTCCAGGCCTCGGTCATGTGTCGCACTCCCTGTCGTCGAGACGGTGATACTCCTCGACTACCCGGAGTAGCCGCGCTAAACGCGGCGGGCGATCAAGAAAGCGAGGCGCTGAGCACGGCCCGGTGGGTGGGCAGGGCCTGGCGGTGGCGTTCGACGCCGGCGTCGGTGATCTGGACGAAGACACCGCGCCGGTCCTCCACGCACATGTTGCGGCAGACCAGCCCGGTCTTCTCCAACCGCGAGATCAGCCGCGACAGCGCGCTCTGGCTGAGGTGGACGGCGTCCGCGAGCTCCTGGACGCGGTACTTCCCGTGCTCGGACTCGACCATGCGGTCGAGGACCTCGAACTCGCTGACGCCCAGCCCGTGCTTCTCGCCCAGCTCGCGTTCGAGCGTGCACCACGTGGCGGCGTGGCGGGCCAGCAGGTCACGCCATGAGCTCACGACGTCGAGGTCGTCCATGGCCGGACTATAGCATGCACGCTCATTAGATGCACGAGAATTATTTGCTTGTGCATTGAATGCATGCGCATGTAATGTTCCGACCCATGTTCCCCTCCACACATGACGAACCATGGAACGCGCGCCTCTGGGGAGCGCTCACCGTGCTCTGCGCCGTCGTGTTCCTCGATGCCCTCGATGTCTCGATGGTCGGAGTGGCCCTGCCGTCCATTCAGGCCGACCTCGGCCTGTCCACCTCTTCCCTGCAGTGGGTCGTCAGCGGGTACGTGCTCGGTTACGGCGGCCTGCTGCTGCTCGGCGGCCGTACGGCCGACCTGCTCGGCCGCCGCCGCGTCTTCCTCGCGGCGCTCGGCGTCTTCGCCGTGGCCTCCCTGCTCGGCGGGCTCGTCGACGACGGCGGCCTGCTCATCGCCGCCCGGTTCATCAAGGGCATCAGCGCGGCCTTCACCGCGCCCGCCGCACTCTCGATCATCACGACGACCTTCGCCGAAGGCCCGGCGCGCAACCGCGCGCTGAGCATCTTCACCGCCTGCGGCGCCAGCGGGTTCTCTCTCGGGCTGGTCCTGTCCGGGTTCCTCACCGAGCTCGGGTGGCGCTGGACCTTCCTCATGCCGGTGCCGGTCGCGATCATCGCGCTGGTGGCGGGGGCCAAGCTGCTTCCGCGCCACTCCGGGGAGGAGCGGGCGACCGGGGGTCACGACCTGGTCGGCGCCGCGACCATCACCGCGTCCATGCTGCTGTTCGTGTTCGCCGTCGTCCAGGCGCCCGAGGCCGGGTGGGGCTCGGTGCGGACGATCGCCGCCATCGCGGGCGCCGTCCTCCTGCTCGCCCTGTTCGTCGCCGTCGAGCGGCGCGTCAGGCACCCGCTCGTACGGCTCGGCATCCTGCGCTCGGGGCCGCTGGTCAGGGCCAACCTGGGCCTGGTGATCCTCTTCGGCTCGTACGTCGGCTTCCAGTTCGTCGCCATGCAGTACTTCCAGAACCTCCTGGGCTGGTCGGCGTTGCACACCGCGCTGGCGTTCCTGCCCGCGGGCCTGCTCGTGGCCGTCACCTCCACCAAGATGGGCGGCCTCGCCGACCGGTTCGGCACCGCCCGGCTGATCGTCATCGGCTCGTTCGCCCTGGCCGCCGGGTACGCGGTCTTCCTGAACGCCGGTGAGCACCCGAGCCTCGGCAGGTTGGTCATTCCTGGGATGGTGCTGCTGGGCATCGCCTTCGCGCTGTCGTTCCCCTCGCTGAACATCCAGGCCACCGCCGGAGTGGCCGACGACGAGCAGGGGCTGGCCTCCGGCCTCCTCAACACCTCGGGCCAGGTCGGCGGAGCGCTCGTGCTCGCGATCGTGGCCGCCGTGGCGACCGCCGACGGGGGCGCGGTCACCATGACGGCCATCCGATCGTCGTTCGCGGTCTGCGCCGTGATCGCGCTCCTCGGCCTCGGCATCGCGCTCACGGGCCTGCTCCGCGCCCGTACGGCGGCCCCGGCCGCGGAGCAAGGGGAGGGGGGCGAGGTGAAGGTCCTGGAGACCATCTGATCTCCGTCCCTCCTGGTGAGCCCCCTGGCGCGTGCGCGCCGGGGGGCTCCTCGCTTGTACAGGGGCATCTAGGACACATTTTCGGGATCCGGAGTTTGCCCGTGAACTGGTGAGGCATTGTCGGCGTCTAAGGAGTTGGTGAACCCAGCGGAGGAGCCGAGGCCCATGAAGAGGATCGCCGGCGCACTGGTGCCGCTCGCACTCGTCGCGGCCTGCGGCACCAGCCCGAGTTCCCCATCCGGCGCGAAGATCACGCCCGCGGCGTCCTCGCCCGCACCGCTTTCCTTCTCGCCCCTTCCGTCCTCGGCCTCCACGCCGGACCCGGAGCCCACGGCGACCCTCACCCCGTCCACCGGCTCCTCCGACCTGCCGCCGCCGACCGGCACCAAGCAGGTCGAGGTCAAACGCGCGCCCGCCGAGCCGCCCCTGGTCAAGGGGGCGCGCGTCGCCGCCCACCAGGGGTACGACCGGGTGGTGATCGACCTTCAGGGGGCCAGGACGGGATACACCGTGGGCTGGGTGAAGCAACTGATCGAGGACGGTTCCGGGGAACCGATCGACGTCAACGGCGGGGCGTACCTCCAGGCCACGCTGACGCCCGCCAGCGCGCACACCCCCAACGGCAAGCCCACCTGGGGCAGGACGCCCATGCTCCAGCCCGACCTCGCCAACGTCATGAGTGTCGTGCGCGTCGGCGACTTCGAGGGCGTCGTGACCGTGGCTATCGTTCTGCGCCACCGAGCCGGGTTCCGGGTCAGCGAGCAGGCGAACCCGTCGCGGCTGGTCATCGACATCGCCCACTGAATCGGGCGGTATCACGACAGGTACGCGGCTCAATAGACTGTGCGCGTGGTACGCAAAATAGCGGGCGCGACCCGCATCCCTGTGCCGGGCGGCAAGGTCATCGACGAGTACATCGGCCGCGTCAACAGTGGCGACGACCAGGTGTCCATCGCCCACATGAACGCTCCGGCGGGCTGGGAGGAGCCGGCCCAGACTCCGGAGTTCACCGAGTACACCCTCGTGCTGCGCGGCACCGTCGTGATCGAGCACGAGGAGGGCGTGACCGAGGTGTCCGCGGGCGAGGCATTCGTGAGCCTCCCCGGCGAGAAGATCCGCTACACCGTCGGCCCCGAGGGCGCGGAGTACGTCGCCGTCTGCACGCCCGCCTTCTCACCCGACACCGCCAACCGCGAAGACTAGCCGGACCTCAACGCAGGTCGCAGCCTCCCGGGCGGCGGACGACCGGCGGATCCGGCGGTGCGCCGTCCGGCCGTACCACCCGTGAGCCATCATGGGCGAAAGACTCCTTAGGATGTTCCGATGACGCAGCAGCCCACACTTGACGAGATTCGCAAAGCGCCCAAAGTCCTTCTCCACGACCATCTCGACGGTGGCCTGCGACCGGAGACGATCATCGACCTCGCCCGCGAGACGGGCTACGACCGGCTCCCCACGACCGATGTGGACGAGCTGCGCACCTGGTTCCGCGAGGCGTCCGACTCCGGGTCTCTGGAGCGTTACCTGGAGACCTTCGAGCACACGGTCGGCGTCATGCAGACGCGGGACGCGCTGGTCCGCGTCGCCGCCGAGTGCGCGGAGGACCTGGCCAACGACGGTGTGGTCTACGCCGAGGTGCGGTACGCGCCCGAGCTGCACACCTCCGGCGGCCTCAGCCTCGACGAGGTGATCGAGGCCGTCCTGGAGGGCTTCAAGATCGGCTCCGAGGGCCGGAACATCCGGGTCGGGGCGCTGCTCACCGCCATGCGCCACCAGGCACGTTCCATGGAGATCGCCGAACTGGCCGTGCGCTACCGCGACGTGGGCGTGGCCGGGTTCGACATCGCCGGCGCCGAGGCCGGCTACCCGCCCACCCGGCACCTGGACGCCTTCGAGTACCTGCAGCGGGAGAACTCCCACTACACGATCCACGCGGGCGAGGGCTTCGGGCTGCCGTCGATCTGGCAGGCCATCCAGTGGTGCGGCGCCGACCGGCTCGGCCACGGCGTGCGCATCATCGACGACATCCAGGTCGCGGCGGACGGCACCGCGAAGCTCGGACGTCTCGCGTCCTACGTGCGCGACATGCGCATCCCGCTGGAGATGTGCCCGACGTCCAACCTCCAGACCGGCGCTGCGTCCTCGCTCGCCGAGCACCCCATCGGCCTTCTGCGCCGTCTCTACTTCCGTGTCACCGTCAACACCGACAACAGGTTGATGAGTGACACCAGCGTGTCCCAGGAGTTCGCCAACCTCGTCGAGACCTTCGGCTACGAGTGGGATGATCTGCAGTGGTTCACGGTCAACGCCATGAAGTCAGCGTTCATCCCGTTCGACGAGCGGCTGGCGCTGATCAACGGCGTCATCAAGCCGGGTTTCGCCCGGCTCAAGTGGCAGGCTTGAGCACTGCGCCGGAGGCGTTAACGTGGTGACCGCCTTGCTGAACGGAGAGGTAGCGGTGAGCGAGCGGTGAAGCCACAAATCTTCCGGTCCAAGACGGCCTGGGTTCTGGGCTGGGTGTGGATGGTGTTCGCCGCGTTCAACGCCGTCGACCTGGTGGCCAACGGCACGATGCCCTCCGCGCTCGTCGCCGGCGCGGTGCTCGCCGTGCTGACCGCCGCGGTCTTCGTCGGCTGCCTGCGACCCGGCATCCTGCCCGGGGAGGACGGCGTCCTGGTGCGCAACCCGCTGCGCAACGTCTTCGTGCCGTGGAAGGCCGTCGACGGCATCCACGTCTCCCACGCGATCATCATCGAGTCGGGCGACGACAGCGTGCGCTGCTGGACTCCCCAGTCGTCGGCGCGCGAGCGCGCCAAGGCGGTGCGTCGCGGGGCTCCGGTCGTCCCGGCCAAGTCCGGCCGCTATCCCAGCACCCAGCCGCAGCTCTCCAAGGCCGAGCAGGCGGCGACGCAGATGATGGCCGGACGCACCCACGCCGACTGGGTCGCTCAGCAGCTCACCGAGACGGCCGAGAAGAAGTCCCGCGGCACGGGGGAGCGACTCCCGCTGACCACGACCTGGTCCCCCTCAGCCCTGGTAGCCCTCGCCGCCGCCCTGACCCTGGTGATCGCCGCCCTCATCCTCTCCTGAAGGCGGTCTCGCCCCGTCAGGCCGTCGGAGTTCACAGGCCGAGGTTTGTCGAGAGGTCGGACTTGAGGGAGTCCAGGTCGTGCGCGGCCCGGGTTCTGGCGGTGGAGATGTCGTCGCCGACCGGGATCACGACCTCCAGGTAACACTTGAGCTTGGGCTCCGTGCCCGAGGGGCGCACGATCACGCGGGCGTCGCCGTCCAGCCGGTAGCGGAGCCCGTCCGTGGGAGGCAGCCCGTCGACGCCCCTGCTGAGGTCGTCCACGGAGAGGACGGCCCGGCCGCCCAGCGCCTCGGGAGGGTTGGACCTCAGCCGCTCCATGGCGTCCGTGATGAGAGACAGATCGTCCACCCGGACCGAGAGCTGCGCGGTCGCGTGCAAGCCGTACGTGGCCGCCTGGTCGTCGAGCAGGTCCAGCAGGGTCCTGCCGTCCCGCTTCGCCTGGGCGGCCATGCCCGCCACGGTGAGCGCGGCCCCGATGCCGTCCTTGTCGCGTACCGGCAGTCCCTGGTCGGAGCCGACGCTGTAGCCGAGCGCCTCCTCGTAGCCGTAGACGAGGCCGTCCCCGGCCTTCACGATCCACTTGAAGCCGGTCAGCGTCTCGGCGTGCCGTACCCCGCGCGCCTGGGCGATCTTGCCGAGCAGCGAGGACGACACGATCGAGGCGGCCACCAGCCGGTCGGGGCCCGAGGTGTGGTCGATGACGTACTCGCCGAGCAGGCCGCCGACCTCGTCACCGGTGAGCATGCGGAAGCCGCCGTCCCGCGTGGGCACGCCCACGGCGCAGCGGTCGGCGTCCGGGTCGTTGGCGATCACCAGATCGGCGCCGGCCTTCTCCGCGAGCTGGAGCGCGAGGTCCATCGCGCCGGGCTCCTCCGGGTTCGGGAACGCGACGGTCGGGAAGTCGGGGTCGGGCTCGAACTGCGCCTCGGTCACCAACGGGCTCTCGAACCCGGCCGTGGTGAAGGCCCGTAGCAGGACCTCACCGCCCACGCCGTGCATCGGTGTGTAGACGACCCGCAGGTCACGGGCGTCGCCCAGCGGCAGGGCGCCGACCGCCGAAAGGTACGGTCCGACGATCGCAGCGTCGCTCAGGGTCTCCCACTCGTCTCCCAGGGGAAGCTTGTCGACGCGCCCGATCGTGTCGATGGCCTCCGAGATCTCCACGTCGAGCGGGGGCACGATCTGGGCGCCGTCGCCCCAGTAGACCTTGTAGCCGTTGTCCCGGGGCGGGTTGTGCGACGCCGTGACCATGACGCCCGCGTCCGCGCCCAGGTGCCGCACGGCGAAGGCCAGCACGGGCGTGGGCCAGTGATGGCCCATCAGAGAGACGCGCAGCCCGGCTCCGTTGAGCACGGCCGCCGAGTCACGGGCGAACACGTCGGACTTGTGCCGGGCGTCGTACCCGATCACGACGTGCTTGCCCGGCCCGAGCCGCCTTGCCAGGCCCGCCGCCGCACGCATGACGGTCACCCGGTTCATCCGGTTCGGCCCGGCGCCCAGCTCGCCTCTCAGGCCCGCCGTGCCGAACTCCAGCTTGGTCCCGAAGCGGTCCTGAAGCTCGGCGGTGTCCCCGCTGTCGAGGATCTCCTGGAGCTCGGCCCGCGTCTCCGGGTCCGGGTCCTGAGCCAGCCACTCCTCAGCCCGCCGCACGAGATCAGACATAACGCCCCTTCAGCCCATTCAACTCACGTAAGAAGTCGGCCACCCGACCGAACCGGGTCAATGTAGTCCCTCACCGGACAGCGGCAGCCACCGTCTCCTCCCGCGCCGGGGAACGGATCGGGCGGTTGCCGACCCTCCCGAACGCACAAGTTCGACAGAGATGCCAAAGCTCTCTACCGAAATCCCGGCCGGCTCGACCGTCAGAGCTTGTTGACGACCTTGGCCAGCAGGACGCCCATGCGCGCCGCCGTCGCCCTGCCGACCTGGAGGACTTCCTCGTGGTTCAGCGGCTCGCCGACCAGCCCCGCGCCCGGGTTGGTCACCAGGGAGACGCCGAGCACGTCGGCCCCGGCCTCCCGCGCCGCGATGGCCTCCAGCACGGTGGACATGCCGACCAGGTCACCGCCCAGCGTGCGGAGCATGCGGATCTCGGCCGGGGTCTCGTACGTCGGGCCGCGGAACGCGACGTACACGCCCTCGGCGAGCGACGGGTCGGCCTCGCGGGCCAGCTCGCGCAGGCGCCTGGAGTAGACCTCGGTCAGGTCGACGAAGGTCGCCCCGGTGATCGGGTTCGCACCCGTCAGGTTGATGTGGTCGCTGATCAGCACGGGCTCGCCGACGCTCTGAACCTCGGGCCGCAGCCCCCCGGCGGCGTTGGTCAGCACGACCGTGCCCGCACCGGCCGCGACCGCGGTGCGCACGCCGTGCACGACCGGCTCCACGCCCCTGCCCTCGTAGAGGTGGGTGCGCCCCTGGAAGATGAGCGCCTTCTTGCCGGACTCGGTCTCGACGGCCCTGATCTTCCCGGAGTGACCGGCCACGGCCGGGGCCGCGAAGCCCGGCAGCTCGGTTACCGGATGCTCGGAGATCGTCGTGCCGATGGCGTCGGCGGCCGGGCCCCACCCGGACCCCATGACCAGCGCCACGTCGAACGACTCGACACCGGTAAGGGACTTCAGCGCACCCGCGGCTTCCGCGGCGAGTTCATAGGCGTCACTACTCACGACCACCGAGGCTACAACCCCCATCCCATGATCAGCACACGGCCCGACGGGCCCTTTGGAGGACGGCAAGTTGATCGGAACTCTCGGTGAGGTCGCTCCCGCCCGGAACCTCGTAGTCGTCCGGGCCGAAATCTGTGACCTGTCCGCGCTGTGATCAACGCTTGGTGATCGCACGAGTGGCCAAGCGCATCCGGCGAGCTTCTGATCAGGGATTTCGGCGTTCTCTGATGCGGCCTATATCTGGAGCGATCAAATGAAGTTTGGTCAGTGTCCTGTGCCGAAAAGTAGTGTGATCTAACTCACGCTGGTAAAGACGGCGACCCATACGTATGTTCCAAGTGATCTCTGGTGGGTTACAGATGCATCGAGCGTGGCCATTCGTCGGCGTGACGAAGGGCCACGTACTCATGGGCTAAAACGGAGGGTCGGCGCATGCGTCGTTCGGGGTTACGTCGACGGTTGAGTATCGGGACGCTTTTTGTTTCCGCGTCGATGGTGCTCATTTCAGGAGTCGGCGTTCCAGACGGCCTTGCACCCCGGGCTGCCGCGAACTCGTCTGAGCAATCGAATGTTCAGGTGTCCGCCGCGGACGTGAGTACTCCTGCACAGCAGGCTGGTTCGGCGGCAGGACTTCCACACCTGGTGCCGGCTGAAGCAACAACGGCGACCCTGAAACCATCCTCCAAGACTGCGACTGGCGACCCTGAACCGCCGAAGGGTGCACTGCCCTTGGAGACGCGAAAGTCCGACACAAAAGTTTCCGTGCGTGTACCGGCCAACATACTCAAGGACCGGGTGCAGAACGTACGAGAGAGAGTCGCCAAGTCTACGAGGGAGGATCCCCCGGCTTCTGGAGCGACGGATGGTCAGGAGCAGAAGCTCCTGAGGAGCGGTGGAGCACGTATCTTGGCCGCCCAGCCGACTCTTCGATGGACTTACCCGCAGAACAACGGCACCGTCACCTCCGTCACACCGATCGTGGCCGCATACGGCACCTCGGCCGTACCGGCTCCGCAAGACTGGGTGTTCTACTGGTTCGTGGTGTGCCCATCGGTAAATGGCCAACCGGCGGATTACGCCCAGTGCGCCAAGTCGCCGACCCTGAGCACCTACGGTGTCTCTCCCGTAGGAACGTGGCAGGTGCCGGCTGGCACGTTGAAGTGGGGAGACGACGCCTTCTGGTATGTCCAGGTCTCCGACACCCAGACTGGCTCCACAATCTCCAACTGGCAGAAGTTCACCGTGCTGATTCCGCAACCGCGGATCAACGCGGAGCTCACCAAGAGCTCGCACGGGCGAGAATTCAATGCCCTGACGGGGAACTACACCTCGTCGGTGACCGATGCCTCGGTGACATCGGTTGGCCCTCCGCTGAGCGTGACCCGTACCTATAACAGTGCCGATCCCCGTGTGGGAATCTTCGGTGCCGGCTGGTCGTCCCGATGGGATACGAAGCTCGTCACAGAACCCTCGACGGGGACGATTCTCCTCACGCGTCCGGATGGTTCGCAAGTGCGATTCGGGGACAAGGGCGGCGGGACATACGCCTCACCGGCGGGCTTGTTCTACACGCTTGCGACCGTCAGCGGCGGCGGATGGCGTCTGATGGACAAGTCGGCGATGTCGTATCTCTTTGACGCATCGGGGCGGTTGACGAAGCTGACAGATGCCCGCGGGCGCGCACAGGAGCTCCTCTACGGAAGCGATGGCAACCTCGCGAAGGTGACGGCCCCCGGTGGCCGGGCGTTGACGTTCACCTGGGATGGCACCCACGTCGCTACGGTAGCGACGGACCCAGTCAACGGACAGCCTTTGACATGGACCTATACATACAGCGGCGACAAGCTGATCAAGGTCTGTGGACCGGGAAGCTCGCAGGCATGCACGGTTTACGCGTACGGAGACGGCTCGGCCTATCGGAGCGCGGTGCTCAACGCCGTTCCGCTGCACTACTGGCGATTGGGAGAGCCTTCGAACGCAGGGCCCCTGGCGTTTGCCGTGGATGAGGGTTTGGCCGAGTCCTATGAAGCTCAATATGCCAGGTGCTGTATGACGGGCGCTCCTGGAGCGTTAGCGGGGTCTACCGATACCGCCATGAGTCTCAGCGCGGGGAATACCGGATACCTCAGTCTTCCCGACAACACCCTTAATCTCCTCGGCGGGCAGCTCTCTGTCGAAGCATGGTTCAAAACAAGTGGGTCCGGAACGATTCTGGGATCGCAGGACACGCGTCTCGACTGGAATATTTATGCCAACTTCGGGCCGGTATTGTACGTCGGTAAGGATGGCAAGTTACGCGGTAAGTTCACTAGTAGCGGGACCCCGATCACCTCATCAGGAGTGGTCAACAACGGCGCATGGCATCACGTTGCCCTGTCCTCGACCGGCAGTTCTCAGACCTTGTATCTCGATGGAGTTCCGGTCGGGACGAAGACGGGGGCCGTGAATGAGAGCCTCGCTGAGTACGCGCAACTCGGCACGGGGCAGACCTCGTCAGGCTGGCCATCGACCACGACGAGCAATGCCCTGTTCCCCTTTGTCGGCCAGATCGACGAGTTCGCCGTCTACAACAAGCCCCTGAACGCCGCCCAGGTGCAGGAACACTACGCCGCTCGTCTCGCTACTCCCCAACTCACCACCTTGACGCTTCCCTCTGGCCGAACCTGGGCGAACAACACCTATGAGACGGTGAAGGGCCGCCTTAAGACGCACACCGACGACAATGGGGGTCTGTGGCAGATCGGGCTCCCCACTCCAGACCCGAACACTGAGCAGGACACCGTCACTGTTACGGATCCGCATGGCGGAACCATCAAGACGGCATACGACTTCGCTCGGCAACGTGCGGAGTCGCTTACAGATCAGCTCGGGAAGACCACATCCTATGAGTACGACACGGGCGGATTCGTCGCCAAGATCACAGATCCAAACGGGAAAACCACCCAACTGACCCACGATCAGCGTGGCAATGAACTGAGTCTCAAGAAGTGCCGTTCCGCTGGGAACTGCCAGACGACGTACGCCACCTATTACCTCAACTCGGCAGACATGTTCGACCCGCGCAACGATCAGATGACTGTGTACCGTGATGCGCGCTCGGCAGGCCCCGCCAGCAACACGTATGCGACCGCGTGGGAATACACGGCGTTCGGGGAGAAGGCCAAGGAGACCGCCCCTATTACAACAGATTTCCCCAACGGGCGGTCAACGACCTACGCCTACACGGACGGTACTGAAGCGGCGGTTGGTGGCGGTACAACGCCTGCGGGTTTGGTCAAAAGCGAGACCGATCCCAAGAGTAATCAGCGGCTCTATGCTTACTCGTCTGCCGGCGACTTAGCCCAGATCACCGAGCCGACGGGCCTGATCACCAAGTTCGGGTATGACGCGATCGGCCGTACGGTCACTCGCACACAGGTCTCCGGTACCCAAAGCCCCGTCACGACCTCCTATTCCTACGACCCCTTCGGCCGTACCGCGAAAGTCACGGGCTTCGGAGTCAAGAACGAGATCAGCGGTGTCACGCACACCGCCGAGAGCCGCTACACCTACGACGACGACGGTAACAAGCTCACCGAGACGCTCGCCGACCTGACAGGTGGGGATGTCGTCCGTACGACCACGCTCGCCTACGACACTTACGGGCGCCTCGAAAAGGTCACTGGCCCGGAAGGTGGGATCCAGCAGACGGCCTATGACCACATGGGAAAGGTCGTCACCACGACCGACGCGGCAGGGGCGACGTACACCTACGGCTACACCTCGCGCGGCGAGCCCGCCTCGGTGACCTTGAAGGGGTGGACCGGCAGCCCCACAGCCCCGGAGCCAGCGCGAGACGTGGTCACACGTTCGTACGCGTATGACCCCGGCGGACGTCTTGCCTCCGAGACCGATGTGATGGGCCGGACAACCCGATACACATACTTCGACGACAACTCCCTCGCTGAGACGATCGCTGATCGCGTCAAGCTGAATGCCTCCGGGACTCCGGTCGACGTGGTGTTGACGTCCTCCACCTATGACGCCGCCGGGAATCTGACAAGACAGGTCGCGGGGGGCGGCAAGACCCAGGTGGATTACGTCTATGACGCGTCGGGTCGGTTGACCTCCTCGACCCTCGATCCCGCCGGTCTCGGAAGAAGGTCCAGCTACGTCTACGACGCCAACACCAATGTCACTCAGACCAGCTGGACTGCAACCGGGTCCACACGAACCGAAATAGAGTCCTACCGCTATGACGCCGGTGACCGGCTCATCGAGCAGACCGTCGAGAACGGCGCCACGGACCTGACGACATCCTGGACGGTGGACGACCGCGGCCTGGTCACCGAGATCACCGACCCACGTGGCAACGCCGCGGGTGCGACCCGCTCGGACTACACGTCGCTGATCGGCTACGACGCTCTCGGCAGGACCATCAAGGTGGAAGGCGCGCCGGTCAAGGTCGAGCGCAACGGCGCCGCCGCGACCACCGAACGGCCGACCTCGCTGCTCGGCTATAACACCGCAGGTGAGCAGACGCATGAGACCGCACCCGAAGGCCGGACCAGCCTCACCGCCTACGACAAGGCGGGAAGGGTCACCTCGGTCACCGGGACCGCCTACACCCCGCCCGGCGGGACGGCTCTGACACCTCGGACGTCCTATGGCTACGACGCCGCCGGCCGCGTGACCTCGGTCACCGATCCTCGCGGCAACGTCTCCAACGCCACGTACGACGTCCTCGGCCGGACGGTCCGGATCACCGACCCGCCTGCCACTCAGGGTGCGATCCGCGGTAACTGGGACTACACCTACACCCTCAACGGAGAGCGGCTCTCCTCGACCGACCCGACCGGAGCGCGCATCGAGGCCACCTACGACGGGCTCGGCCGTCAGGTCACCCTGACGCAGATCGAACGCAAGCCCACCGCGGTCGCCCTCACCACCGTCGGCGAGTACGACAACGCGGGCAACCTGGTCGCCGTCAAGCGGCCCGCCGGTAACCGCAGTACTGCCACGATCAACGCCGCGGGTGAGGTGGAAACAGAGACCGATCCCCTCGCCCACTCTACGAAGTTCGAGTACGACGGGGTGGGGCGTCCCGCCAAGGTCACCGACGCGCTGGGCAACGCCACAGTGGCGGAATACGACCTCGCGGGACGGAAGATCGTGGCCAAGGACCTGAACCCCTCCGGCACGCTCCTGCGCACCTACGGCTTCGAATACGACGACGCGAGCAACCTCACCGCCCAGACCAGCCCCGAAGGCCACGTCACCCGCCGGTCCTACGACGCGGCCGACCAGCTGACCAAACTCGTCGAGCCGGTATCGGCCACGAAGACCATCACCACGGCCTTCGGGTACGACGCTGCAGGGCAGCGGACCCGTACGACCGACGGCCGGGGCAACGCGTTCCTGGCCACCTACAACTCGCTCGGCATGGTGGAGGCGCGCATCGAACCCGCGACCCAGGCCCATCCCGACCTCGCCGACCGCACCTGGACCATGTCCTACGACGCGGTGGGCAACCAGGTCGGTGTCCTGCAACCCGGCGGGGTCCGGATCACCAACGCCTACGACAACCTCAACCGCCTGGTGACCGAGGCAGGATCAGGGGCCGAGTCCGCCACTCAGACCAACACCTTCGGTTACGACCTGGCCGGGCGGCGTACCAGCGCGGGTGATCTCGACTTCACCTTCAACGACCGCGGCCTGCTGCTCAAGACCGCCAAGACTGGCAGCTCCAGCGACCTGTCGTCGTTCGGCTACGACGCCAACGACCGGCTTACCCAGCGCACCGATGCCTCCGGTGCGGCGACGTTCACCTGGGACAACGCCGACCGCCTCAAGACCTTCAGCGACCCGGTGACCGCGACCACGCTGACCTACGGCTACGACAACGCCGACCGGCTCACCGGCATCGACTACGGCACCAGCGGACCCAAGCGGACCTACTCCTACGACCCGATGGACCGCCTCACCGGCGACATGCTGAAGACCTCCGCCGGCGCCGCCATCGCCTCCATCACCTACGGCTACGACCGCGACGACAACCTCACCACCAAGACCACCACCGGAACCGCCGGCGCGGGCATCAACGCCTACACCTACGACCACAGCAACCGGCTGACCTCCTGGACCGCCCCCGGCGGCGCCGTCACCGACTACTCCTGGGACGACTCCGGCAACCGCACCCAGGCCGGCTCCAAGACCTTCACCTACGACGAACGCAACCGACTGCTCTCCGGCGACGGCACCACCTACACCTACACCGCACGCGGCACCACGGCCAGCGAAACCAAGGGCAACGTCACCAAGGTCCTCCAGTTCGATGCTTTGGACCGCATGACCAGCGACGGTGAGGCCGTCTACACCTACGACGCCCTCGACCGCGTCATCAGCCGCACCCAAGGCGGAGCTGTCAGCCGCTATGTATACGGCGATCAGGCCAACGACATCGTTGCCATGACCGACGGGGCTGGCGCCGTGCAAGCCCGCTACAGCCGCGGCCTCGACGGCGAACCGATCGGCATCTCCGACGGCAGCGGCGCCCGCTTCGCCTTTGCCGACCAGCACGGCGACGTAGTCGGCACTTTCGGCGCCACCGCAACATCACTCGCCGACTCGGTCGCCTACAACCCCTTCGGCGAAGAAACCGCCAGAACCGGCGCCAGACACGACCTCGGCTATCAGGGCGAACTCACCGACCCCACCACCGGCAAGGTCAACATGCACGCCCGCTGGTACCAACCCGGAACCGGCACCTTCTCCAGCCGCGACACCTGGACCCTAAATCCCGATCCTTCCATCCAGATCAACCGATACACCTACGGGAACGGGAATCCGGTTTCGAACATTGACCCCAGTGGTCACGGTAGGCCGTATCCGCCTTGCAGAGCTGTCCCGTGGACGCCAGCACGTGTCTTCTGCGATGTGACAATGAATGCGGATCCGTTAGCGGACCCGAAGGACGATCAGTGCTCGTCCAAGTTGGATACACGCTGTAATCCGGTGCCGGACGACACCTGTTCGGCACACAAACCACAATGTCGGACCGCCCCACAGACGCCATTGCCCGATATGGGGCCACTTGGGCACGTGAAGAGTCCGAATGCGCCGAACAAAACGTACCACCCCAGCAACCCTGGACCACCACGTCCACCCGTGATCGACTGTAGTCATGGTCCGACTGAGGGTCACTGTGACAAGCTCCCTCCCTCGGCTAAAAAGGGATGCCCGGGATGTTTTATCAACGGCTACAACCCAGATCTAGATGTTCTTAACTGTGATCTGGCATCCCCGGACTCAAGGTGTCCGGCAGAGAGGCCCGATCTAGTCTCGTGCATGGGTACATGTGCGCCGCCCTCGAATTGTGGCACTGCAGGAAGTGGAGGGTTCTTCGGGGCGGTTTACACTGCATGCCCCCCTCCGGGGCAAAGCTCTCCACCTACCATCCAGGACCTTGCGCAACAGTGCACCGACAACATCCTCTGCGACATCCTGATAGGCGACGGGGTCAACTGCATAGCGAATCCCAACTGGGTTGACTGTATTTCCGCAGGGGTCGGCTTGATTCCAGTCGGCAGACTCCTCGGCACCGGTATCAAGCTCGGCAGTAAGCTTCCCAAGATCCTCAAACCGGTCGAGAAATGCCTGACCCACAACAGCTTTGTTGCTGGCACGATGGTCCTGATGGCCGATGGCACCCACAAGCCCATTGAAGAGGTTCAGGTCGGCGACTTCGTCCAGGCGACCGACCCCGAGACAGGCAAGACGGGCCCACGCATCGTCCTAGACCTGATAACAGGGGACGGCGCCAAGAGCCTCGTAGAGATCACAGCCGACACCGACGGCCAACGAGGCGACGCCACCGGCGTAGTGATCGCCACCGACGGCCATCCCTTCTGGGCCCCTGAACTCCACAAGTGGCTGACTGCCGCGGAACTACGCGTCGGCACACTCCTCCAAACCAGCGCTGGCACCCACGTCCAGATCACAGCCATAAAAAAGTGGACCGGAACTCAGCAGGTCAACAACCTGACCGTGGCCGGCTTCCATACGTACCACGTGGTTGCCGGGGAACAAGCGATACTTGTTCATAACAGTCCACCGTGCGAGATCATTATTGACGGCAAAAAGTACCCTGAATCGGCAAAGCATATTGAGGATGCCCAGAATGCGGGTCATCCGGATACTCTAACCATCGATAGAACGGGTGCGAAACAGAATCGAAGGGACTCGTTGCGTGGGCATCCCACGGTATCGGGTAAACAGCGTGATGAATATCCGCCGGCGATGTTCAAAGAAGGTGGATCGGGTGCAAGCGTTCGACCTATCAACGGTTCCGATAACGGAGGCGCTGGCGCCTCTATCGGTAACCAGGCCAGGAAGTATTCGGACGGCACTCAGGTCCAGATAAAGGTGGAGTGGTAGGGTGTCATCGTGGATGCAGTTAGTCGCCTGACCAGCATGGGATCATCGTCGCTCGCCGGACACCTCGGAGATCTGTCCGAAGTTCCGGAGATTATTCGGCCGCTAGTCGATTCGAAGAACGGCTTTTATGCCTTCGAATCGGCGCTATATGTGCTGCCTTGGGGTGATATCGAGAGAAGTGCGCAGCATTGGAATTCTCCCGATCTATGGACCCGAGAGTACGGTGATCCTGTATCCGGGCTCTTGTTCTTCGCGGAAGATGCGTTTGGGTTCCAATTCGCGGCGGGTATGGATGGGATATATTCGTTCAACCCGGAAATCGCTGAACGCGAGCTCGTGGCGTCAACTGTGGATTCCTGGGCGTCGCTGATTCTAGATGATTATGAGATGCAAACGGGATTCCCGGTCATTCATGAGTGGCAACAAAAGAATGGCGCCATCAGCAAAGGATGCAGATTGGCGCCGGTCGTTCCTTTCTTTCTGGGTGGCAAGTTCGAGGCTGAGGAAATGCGCATGAAGGAGTCGGTATCGCTGATGCGTTTCAGGGCGGACGTGTATCGACAAGTAGAAGGCTTGCCTGATGGGACTCAAATCCGAATGAGGATCGAGTGAGGTGTCGACTGGCATAAGGCTCGCCGGGCGCGGTGAAGCCCAGCGTCGCCGCCGTCCGACTACGGCGGCCCTGGAGAGCTCCTGAGTCTGGGGCTCGATCTTGCGTTGTTGCTGTACTTCTGGGTGGCCCGGGGGGCAGGGCGGGGTGAAGGGGATCAGCGGGCATTGCGTAACCTCTGCCTGGAGGTATGCTCCTGCTGCGGGGCGGGGTCTCCGGACGAGGGAAGCGGACATGACCGACCTGACCGAGCGCGCTGTGAAGCTGGACGCCGTGGACGCGATGGCGTATCTCCGTGACGAGTTCGACCTCGATCCCGCTGTGGTCTACCTGGACGGCAACTCCCTCGGTGCTCCGCCTCGGCGGGTGGCCGGGCGGGTGGAGGAGGTCGTGCGGGAGCAGTGGGGGCGCAGGCTCATCAGGTCGTGGCCGGAGAGGTGGTGGACGGCGCCCGAGCGGGTGGGGGAGCTGATCGCCCCGCTGGTGGGCGCGGCCCCCGGGCAGGTCGTGGTGGCCGACTCGACCAGCGTCAACATCTTCAAGGCCCTGGTGGCCGCAGTACGGCTGTCGCCGGGGCGGCGGGAGATCGTGGTGGACGCGGCCACGTTCCCGACCGACGGGTACATCGCGGAGTCGGTGGCCGAGCTGACCGGCATGGTGCTCCGGCCGGTCGGCGTGGACGAGCTCGATGATGCGCTGAGCGAGCAGACGGCGGTGGTCCTGCTCAACCACGTGGACTACAAGACCGGGCGCCTGTACGACATGGCCCGCCTCACGGCCAGGGTCCACTCGGTGGGCGCGCGGGTGGTGTGGGATCTGTGCCACAGCGCGGGCGTGCTCCCGATCGAGCTGGACGCGCTCGGCGTCGACCTGGCCGTCGGATGCACGTACAAGTTCCTCAACGGCGGCCCGGGGTCACCCGCCTTCGTCTACGTGCCGCGTGATCTCCAGGGGTCGTTCCGCCAGCCGCTGTCGGGGTGGGGTGGCCACCGTGATCCGTTCGCGATGGCCCCGGCGTACGAGCCGGCGCCCGGGATCGCCCGTGCCCGGGCCGGTACTCCCGACATCCTTTCGCTGCTGGCACTGGAGGCCGCGCTGGAGGTCTGGGACGGCGTGGACCTCGCGGACGTACGGGCCAAGGGCCTGTCGCTCACCGGGTTCTTCATGGAGTGCGTGGACGAGCTGCTCGGGGACGCCGTCGAGGTGGTCACCCCACGCGACGGGAACCGTGGCCACCAGGTCTCACTGCGCCACCCCGGCGCGGGGGAGCTCGTCGCCGAGCTGACGGCCCGCGAGGTCATCGGCGACTTCCGCACCCCCGACATCCTCCGCTTCGGTTTCGCCCCCTTGTACAACAGCTACACGGACGCCGTCCACGCCGCCCAATCCCTCACCGACGTACTGGCCTCACGAAAGTAGGGACGCCTGCCGCTCGTAGGTGCTGCGAATCAGGAGTGGGCGCTGGGCCTGGGGTGCTGGGTGGTCAGTCGCCGATCGAGGTGCAGGGGCGGCTGCGGATGTCGGTGACGTAGTCGTCGGGGGCCCCGGCCTTTTCGGCGGCGTCGGCGAGGATGCCCAGGTAACGGGCGGACGGCAGGCCGCCCTCGTACCCGTCGAGCACGTAGAACCACGCGACGATCTCGCCGTCGAGGGTCGCCACCCGCAGTTTGACCTTGTGGTAGAGCCCCAGCGCGGCCCCCTCCCACTGGTCGAGCGAGGACTCGTCCCAGTCGGGCACGTCGTAGAGGACCACGAAGACGTGCTCGTCGGGGCTTTCGGCGATCGTGGCGAGCGCGCCCTCCCACCCGACGTCCTCGCCGCCGAAGGTCAGGCGCCAGCCTTGCAGCCAGCCCGTCCCGCGCATGGGCGAGTGGGGAGCCCTCTGGGCCATCTGCTTGGGGTCCATGTTGCTGCCATAGGCGGCGTAAACAGGCACGGCACACAAGAGTAATCCAAGATCCGGGTGCTGATCCGGCCGGGCGCTTCCAACACGCGGCCCGAGCGTGGCGGCGGCTTTCTTTCTTCCGGTGATGAGCCTTCGGATCAGTGGATTCCTAGGGGTTTTCCGGTGAGAATCGAGCTTTTTTACCGGTCTTCGATGCATCTCATCGGGTATTGCACCCCGGGCACCCCGCGCCATACGGGACAATGGGGTATGTGACGAGGATTGTGATCATTGGCGGCGGGCCCGGAGGTTACGAGGCGGCGCTGGTCGCGGCTCAGCTCGGAGCCACGGCCACCGTGGTCGAGCAGGACGGGCCGGGTGGGGCGTGCGTGCTCACCGACTGCGTGCCGTCCAAGACCATGATCGCCACATCTGTCCGCAAGCAGGCCCTTCTGGATGGATCCTCCCTCGGTGTCAATTTCACCGGTGGACTCGACGGGGACGTGGGCGGCATCCAGGTCGACATGCCGCTGGTGAACAAACGCGTCAAGGAGCTTGCACAGGCCCAGTCGGCAGACATCGCGGCCAGGCTCACCGCCGAGGGCGTCGAGATCATCCGGGGTTCGGGGCGCCTGGTCGACCCGCAGGTCGTGCGCGTGGGCGACCAGACCATCAGGGCCGACGTCGTCATCGTGGCCACCGGCGCGACCCCGCGCGTGCTGCCGGGCGCCGAGCCCGACGGGGAGCGCGTGCTCACCTGGCGGCAGCTCTACGACCTCGACGAGGTGCCCGAGCACCTCATCGTCGTCGGCTCCGGCGTCACCGGCGCCGAGTTCGCCGGCGCGTACCGCTCGCTGGGCTCGGAGGTCACGCTCGTCTCCTCCCGTGACCGGATGATGCCGAACGAGGACGCCGACGCGGCCGAGGTCCTCGAAGAGGTCTACCGGCGCCGTGGCATGAACGTCATGGGCAAGTCCCGTGCCTCCTCGGTCAAGCGCACCGAGCACGGCGTGGTCGTCACCCTGGAGGACGGCCGCACCGCCGAGGGCAGTCACTGCCTCATGACGGTCGGCATGATCCCGAACACTTCCGGCCTGGGCCTGGAGGAAGCGGGCGTCACCCTCGACAGGAACGGCTTCGTCCAGGTCGACAAGGTGTCCCGTACCTCGGCCCCCGGGGTCTACGCCGCGGGCGACTGCACCGGTGTGCTCATGCTCGCCTCCGTGGCGGCCATGCAGGGCCGCATCGCGGTCTGGCACGCGCTGGGGGAGGCCGTGCAGCCCCTGCGCCTCGCCACCGTGGCGTCCACCATCTTCACCGACCCGGAGATCGCCGCCGTCGGCGTCTCGCAGCGGCAGATCGAGGCGGGCGAGGTCGAGGCCAACGTCGTCAAGCTGCCCCTCTCCACCAACGCCCGCGCGAAGATGCAGGGCTTCAACGACGGCTTCGTGAAGTTGTTCTGCCGCCCGCACACCGGCATCGTGCTCGGCGGCGTCGTCGTCGCCCCGCGTGCCTCTGAGCTGATCCTTGCCCTGTCGCTGGCCGTCCAGCACCGGCTCACGGTCGACCAGATCGCTCACACGTTCGCGGTCTACCCCTCGCTGGCCGGCTCGATCACCGAGGCCGCCCGGCGCCTGATGCTTCCCGTCCAGTCCACCGTGATCTGACCACGGCGACCGCCGTGACCACGGCGGCCCGCCGGCCGGTCACGTCAGGCGGGATCTGACGCGTCCGAGGGCGTCCCTGCCGTGATAGACGGCCGCTGCGACCCCCGCGAGCTGGGGGATGTTCTGGGCGGCGTTGAGCGACTGCTTGGCGGCCTCGTAGGCGTCCAGCGCGCGGCGCCAGTCCTGGTCCACGCCGCTGGTGGTCATATGGTTGATCTTGTAGTCGAAGTCCAGCGAGTCGATCTCCTCGCCCAGCTTGATCACCTCCTCCTCGGCGGTCCGCCGCGCTGTGGCGTACCGGCGCTCCCGCTCGACCCTGCGGCGGTGGGAGAGCCCCCAGAGGATCAGGGTGACGCTGAGGCCCACGCCGCTGAGGATCACCAGCACCAGGCCCAGCCCGCCGGTTCCGCGAGTGACGACCGGCTGAGCCGAAGATGGGTCGCCCGCGTCTTCAGAGCCGGTGGGAAGAAGCTCGGACAGCTTGCCGAGCGCGTCGTACGGCACGTTCTCCGGAGTGCCGAGCGCTCCGGTGAGGTCGACGTCGTCGGCCTGGATGAAGGACGCCTTCTCGACCGTCGCCCCGCTGAGGTCCGCACCGTTCAGCTCCGCCTGGACGAACTCGGCCTTCGTGAGGTTGGCGCCCTTGAACACCGCGAACTGAAGCTTGGCCTGGCCGAGCTTGGCGTCGCGGAGCTTGGCCCCTGTGAAGTCGGCGTTCCTGGCCTGGATCTGGCCCAGGGTGGCCTCGTTGAGGTCCGCGTCGACCAGTGTCGCGTCGGTCAGGTTCGCCTGGGTCAGCTCGGCCCTGGCCATGATGGCCCCGGTGAGGTCGGCGTGCGGGAACTCGGCCTGGCCGCCGTGGGCGTCGGTGAGGATCGTCCTACGCAGGGTGGCGTGCTTGGCGTGCATCTGGCCGAGATCGGCGTCGGAGAGATCGGCGCCGCTCAGGTCCGCGTACTCCAGGCGGGCCTGGGTGAAGTCCGCCTCCTTCATCGAGGCGTTCCGGAGGATGGCCCCCGTCAGGTCCTTCTGGGTGAGGTCGACCTCGTCCAGCTTGGCGTTGGTCAGGTCGGCACAGCGCAGGTTGTACGGGAGCGTGGCCCCGTTGGTGAAGTTCCTGCCTCGCAGCTTGGCACCCGACCCGGGCTTGCACGGCGCCGTCAGCACGGCTTCCGACGCCGAGATCGTGACCGTCACGGCCCCCGGCGTGGAGGCGGACGCCGGCAGGGCCGACACGGCTAGGACGAACAGCCCGGATACAAGGGCCAGGGGGATGGAACGACGCAACGCGGCCTCCTCGACAACTGCGCCGAGTGTGACAGGTGATCATATACGCGGGGTTGCACGCGCCTTGCAGATCGCTTTCGCCATCCCCGGCCACACGTGGCGACGATCCGCACGGTCGTACACGTGAAGCGGTCGTACACGTGAAGCGGTCGTACACGTGAAGCGGTCGTACACGTGAAGCGGTCGTACACGTGAAAGAGCCCCGGCGGGCCGATTGGCC